>CANRHU010000010.1 GCA_947630485.1 uncultured Lachnospiraceae bacterium | reverse complement strand
TCCGGGCGGATTCCGTCTGCGTCCACGGGGACGGCGCGAAGGCGCTGGCGTTCGTGGAGAAGATCCGCGCGGCGCTTACGGCGGAGGGCGTGGAGATCTGCGCGCTGGAGGAGATTGTGTAAGGCTTGTCATATCTCCTGAAATTTGCTATAATCTAAGACATGGGAAACCAGAGCGCATAAAGGCGGCCTACCCTCCATTGTTCGGAGGGGCTAACCCTCCAGACGAAAGAAAGGAGGGCGTGCCAATGATTACATATTCTGATTTGCTTCAGATGGGTATATTCATTGTAGCCCTTGTGGGTCTTTGTTATCAGATCTTCAGGGGAAAAAAGTAGCCGCCACTACTACCAATAGTGACGGCGGCCCGTTAAGGGTTTAACATTGTGACTATTTGGGGGTAGGCCATGTGTCTCTGGCTTTCCCTCTGTGATTCAAATATAACATATTCTGAAATACAGTTCAAGAAGTTTTTGCTGTTTTCGTACAGTTTTTTTAATCTTTTTGCTGCGGCCATCCAAATTAAAATTGTTTAGTCGATGAATGATGGTTCATATATCCATTAAGGTCATCATAACAACGGGCAGGAAGCAATGACTTCCCGCCCGTATTTCCATGCAGAAAGGGTGCCAGTGGCACGCTTTCTGTATTTCTCATTCATTTTCAGCAGATCTTGTGAATCCATCCCTCCGGCGCGTCCACGGTGCCGAGCTGGATGCCGGTCAGCGTGTCGTAGAGCTTCTGGATCACCGGTCCCATGTGGTCCATGCCGCTGGGGAAGCAGATCTCGCGTCCGTGGTCCACAACCTTGCCCACCGGGGAAATGACGGCCGCGGTGCCGCAGAGGCCGCACTCCGCAAAGTCGCCGATCTCGTCTAAACGGACCTGGCGCTGGGTTACCTTCATGCCCAGATAGTGCTCGGCCACATGAAGCATGGAACGTCTCGTGATGGAGGGCAGGATGGAGTCGGACTTGGGCGTCACGATCTCATTATCCTTTGTGACAAAGAGGAAGTTGGCGCCGCCGGTTTCCTCCACGTAGGTCCTTGTACCCGGATCCAGGAACATATTCTCGTCGAAGCCTCTCTTGTGGGCCTCCACATGGGCGTGCAGGCTCATGGCATAATTAAGCCCCGCTTTGATATGGCCGGTGCCGTGAGGGGCCGCGCGGTCGAAATCGCTGACGCACAGGGTCAGGGGCTTAGCGCCGCCTTTGAAGTACGGTCCGACCGGGGTGCAGAAGGTGCGGAACTGATATTCCTCAGCCGGCTTCACGCCGATGACGGGAGAGGAGGCGAACATGTAGGGGCGGATATAAAGGGAAGCGCCGCTGCCGTAGGGCGGCACCCAGTCCGCGTTGGCCTTTACGACCTGCTCGATGGCGTCCAGGAAACGCTCCTTCGGGAAGGGCGGCATCTCCATACGCTTGGCGGAATCCATCATGCGCTCTGCGTTTAAGTCGGGGCGGAAGGTGACGATATCGCCGTTTACTGTGGTGTATGCCTTCAGGCCCTCGAAGACCTCCTGGCAGTACTGCAGAATCCCGGCGCACTCATTGAGCACAATATTGGCGTCGGCGGTCAGTCCGCCTTCGTCCCAGGCGCCGTTCTTGTAGTTGGAAACATAACGCATATTTGTTACATGATAGGCAAATCCGATTTCACTCCAGTTTAAGTCTTTCTTTTCCATGGTATCGCACTCCTTAGCATAGATTGTCCCGCAGGTGCAGCCGGTCTACCCGATGACAGCGATGTATTTCTATGCGAGCAGAATGCCGATGACGCTCTGCTCATATTTCCATGCGGTATTTCCCGCGGCTGTCCCCGCAACTTAACTTATTTTATGATATTCATCCGGATATTTCAAGTATGCAGAGGCGAAAATGGTAAATTTCTTCGGATCCCGATTATGGGAGATATGAATTGTATTTATAGCGAAAGAAAGAGAAATCCTGCAAAATCCTTCAAAATAAGCTTTTCAAACAGGCGCTGTTCTGTTAGAATGCTTTTAATACAATTCTTACATACAAGGAGAGTCGGCAGCATGAAAGCACTGGAAGAGAGAATCCGCAGGGACGGTATCCTGGCGGAAGGCGATGTACTGAAGGTAGACTGTTTTCTGAATCATCTGATGGATGTGGAACTGTTTCACGAGATGGGCATGGAGTTTAAGAGGCTCTTCGTCGACCGGCCCATCAACAAGATCCTGACCATTGAGGCCAGCGGGATCGGCATCGCCTGCGTGGTGGCGGAGTGCTTCCATGTGCCGGTGCTGTTTGCGAAGAAGGCCCAGAGCCTGAACCTTTCGGGGGATGTCTACACGACGAAGGTTCAGAGTTATACCCACGGGAGAGTGTACGACGTGATAGTTTCCAAACGGTTTATCGGACCGGAGGACCATGTGCTGATCATCGATGATTTCCTGGCCAACGGCTGCGCGTTGAAAGGGCTGATCGAGCTGGTGCAGAGCGCAGGAGCGACCGTGGAAGGTATCGGCATCTGCATCGAGAAAGGCTTTCAGCCGGGCGGGCAGATGATCCGGGATATGGGTATTCATCTGGAATCCCTGGCCATCGTCGAGAGCATGAATCCTGCGACAGGGGAGATTGTGTTCAGGGAGCAGTAAGCAAAGACAAGGATATTTTTCATGCGGGCAGAGCGCTGGTGACGCTCTGCCCGTTTTCTTTTTTCGCTGCTGAAAGGGTGCCAGTGGCAGGATTTCTGTATTGGCGGTATGAGAGGATGACGGCGAAGGTAAAAAATGGATAAATTTTTCGGTGTAAAGCCGAATCTGATTGTGTAATGAGAAGCACTGCTGTCCTCCTGGGTATGGGGGGCAGTGAGTGCTTTTTCCTATTTTATCAGGAATATGTCTGGCGTTCGGCAGGCAGAGCGCGGCTGGTCGGAAAAAATCAAAAACAAGTGATATGACATGAAAAACAAGTGATTAGTAAGAATGTATTGAAGTTACACGATTGCTTCGGAACCGCTTAAACAGTTAAATCAGACGATCCGCGAGATGGCCCGGGAGTACGGGACGCAGCTTCTGGATAGGGAGAATTGCGGCGTGACCTCTGTCGCCGGCGCGCTTGTGGACGGAAGCCATCCGGGCCGGGAAGGCTGGCGGATCATCACAGAATCTATGAAAGAAGCGCTTAAAGAACAATGAAAACGGAAAACGACATCACGAAACCGCGAAAAATGAAAAGAAAGAAATCACGCTTCCGGCTGCTGTTTGCGGCGGCAGTCGGTCTTTTGATTACGGCAGCGATGTGACGCCGGAATTTCTGGAAAACCAGGCGGCCCTGACGGGAATGGAAGAATATGGGACTCTGGATTTTGATAAAATCGTTCCCACGGATTCCAGACTGCCGGATGCGCTGCTCGGGCTGGGGGTTACCGTTCTCAATAACGGCGGAGTCACGGTCGAGGTGAAGGGACAGTCTGTCGATTTGATCGGAGTGGATAACCTAAGCGGTACATTTTTCCCGTATTCTGCAGCTGTCGTAGGCCGGGCGCTGGCCGCGTCTCCGGAAAATCTGAAGGTGATTTTGGCGCACCGGCCGTCAGTCGCGGAGGCGCTGACCTATATGGATTTCGAGTATGAGCTTTTGCTCTGCGGGCATAAGCACGGCGGGATCGTCCGGATTCCGGGACTTGGAGGGATGTTCTGCGAGGGCTCCTTCTGGCCGTGGTTTACGGGAGAGGGAAAAGAGGCGGGAATGCTGTCCGGACCGCAGGGGACGGTTGTGGTCAGCCGGGGACTGGGAAACAGCAGTCTGCTGCCGCGAATCAATAATACGCCTGAATTGGTTGTAATTGATATCGAAAAAGGAGATGAGGGGAGTTGAAGGATTTCAGCTATTATGTTTTTTTGGTCGGCGTTGCCTGCTGCGGGCTGTGGATATTGGGGCTTTTCCTCAGGGCAGCGGTTCTGTTTGTCCGGCAGCGCCGTCAGTTTGTGCCGGCTGACATGGGAAGGGCCATGCTTGCGGGCATGCGGGGCGGAGCCCTGAGACTGGCGTCCCTGCTGTGAGCGCAGCATGGAAGAGATTCGCAAAATGTGCAGGCATAAGACGACGCAGGCTGTACTGAGACATTATCCTGTCGCGGATATGAAGATCCGGCAGAGGATCCTGTTTTCACTGATACTCCACGGGAAGGAAAGAATGGTATATCTGCTGTTTAAGTTCCGGTATCACTCCGGCTGAGACAGAAAGCTGAAATTCGTTTAAGGGGATGTTTCTTAATGTATAAGGATTCATCGGATGGTTTCGATTTCTTTTGCATCGACATAGCCGCTGCCGAGGCCGCGCTTATACTTACCGGGCAGATTCACCGGCATTTTGTGCCGACCAGTTCGGTTGCGGCATGGAACCTGGGGATCGTGCTTCCAATGATCTTCTGGCTTCTGGACCTGCTGACAGATTCTTATCAGGGCATTATGCAGCGGGGGTATTTAAAAGAGTTTTGGGCGCTTTTAAAGCTGAATCTGGGCGCCTTTTTTCTGATCCTGTTTTTGTTTTATTTTCTGAGAATCACGGCTGCGCCCAGAAGAAGCTTTCTGGCGCTTTACTGCGTACTTGCGTTTCCGCTTATGTATATCATGCGGTTCGGCTGGAAATTCTATCTGCGGCGCCGCAACCGGAAGACGGATTACACGAGGCATATTCTTCTGATTACGACAGAAGCCCTTGCCAGAGAGATGGTCGGCGGTCTGTCGGCTTCCGCCGTACGGAATTATTCGTTTTTCGGCCTGGCGGTCCTTGACCGGCCGATGGTCGGGGAGAAGATCGGGAACGTCCCGGTCGCTGCCGACCAGGACAGCCTGGTGGAATTCGCAAAGAAGAACGTGGTGGATGAAGCGCTTATCAACCTTCCTGACAGATCGGAATATAATCTCGCGCTGGCCAGACAGCTTCTGGATATGGGGATAACCGTACATATCGATGTAGAAGAGACCTATCGTTTTCTGCCAAACCGAAGCGTCAGCAGTGTGTTCGGCGTCAATGTGCTGACGACGACAATCAGTCCCATTTCGACCCGTCAGTCGATGGAAAAGCGGCTTATGGATATTGTGGGGGGGTTTGTCGGCTGTGTGATAACGCTTCTGCTGTCCGTGATTATCGGACCGCTGATTTATCTCCGCTCCCCGGGACCGATCTATTTTGCGCAGACGCGGGTAGGAAAGGGCGGCAGAACCTTTAAAATGTACAAGTTCCGTTCCATGTATATGGACGCGGAGGAGCGAAAGAAGGAACTGATGGCGCAGAATAAGATTCAGGACGGTCTTATGTTTAAAATCGACGACGACCCGCGGGTGATCCGCGGAATCGGAACATTTATCCGCAGGACAAGCCTGGACGAATTCCCGCAGTTTTTTAATGTGCTGAAAGGGGAAATGTCCATGGTCGGAACAAGGCCGCCCACGGTGGACGAGTACAGCAGATACAGCGCCCGGCACAAAAAGCGCCTGGCAATGGCGCCCGGGATTACCGGACTGTGGCAGGTCAGCGGACGCAGCAAGATTATGGATTTTGAAGAGGTGGTGCGCCTGGACACGCAGTATATTGAAAACTGGAGCCTGGACGAGGATATTAAAATCATCTTTAAGACAATCACGAAAATAATCAGGAGCGACGACGCGTTTTAGGTTTTTCATAATACAAACAGAGCGTCGCTGGCGCTCCGTTTGCATGGAAATCTTAAAATTAGTCAAGTATGATTTGCCGAATCGTACTTGACTAATTTGCTTTTTTGCGATATACTATAGTTACCCTAAGATGGAGGTCGTGCAATGTTTATCGGCAGAGAGCGGGAACTTGAGGCTCTGAACAAGCTGTATATTTCTAATAAGTTTGAATTTGCGGTCATATATGGGCGGCGGCGCGTTGGGAAAACGGCGCTGATCAACCAGCTGATCCGGGACAAAAACGCCATCTATTTTATGGGCGTTGAGAGCAATGCCAAGCAAAACCTCGAGAACTTCAGCAAGAACATTCTGGAGTACTGTACCGGCATTGAGACAGAGAACTCCTTTCTCTCCTTTCAGGCGGCCCTGGAGTATGTGTTCAGGCTGTCCGAAAGAGAGCGGCTCATCCTCGCTATCGATGAATACCCCTATATCGCCCGGGCAGAGAAAAGCCTCGCCTCCACGCTTCAGCTGCTCATCGATAAATACAAGGACAGTTCCAGACTGATGCTGATCCTCTGCGGCTCGTCCATGTCCTACATGGAGGATCACGTCCTGGCTTACAAAGCGCCGCTTTACGGACGGCGGACGGCGCAGATGAAGATTGTTCCTTTTGATTTTGAGGAGACATGCCGGTATTTTAAGAATTTCTCCAGCGAAGACAAGGCACTGATCTATGGGATCGTCGGCGGCACGCCGCAGTATCTGCTGCAAATGGACGACGCATTGAGCGTCGAGGACAATATCAAGAATACATTTTTAAATCCCACCTCTGCGCTCTTTGAGGAGCCGGAAAACCTGCTCAAGCAGGAGGTGCGGGAGCCTGCGCTGTATAATGCCATCATCACGGCGATCGCCACCGGTTCCACCCGAATGTCGGAGATTTCCGGCAAGGTCGGAGAGGATACCAATGTGTGCTCTACCTATGTGAAAAACCTTATCACCCTTGGGATCATCCGAAAAGAGACGCCCTATGGCGAGAAGGCATCCCGGAAAGCGATTTACGTCATCGAGGACAATCTGTTCCGCTTCTGGTATCGCTTTGTGCCGGAGAACAGTTCCATCATTGCCCGCGGCGCAGCCGATTTTGCTTACCGGCGCATAGAGCAGTTTTTGCCCGACTATATGGGCAAGGTATTTGAGGAGATCTGCAAGCAGTATCTTTGGAAGCTGCTGCTTGCCGGAAAATGTCCGGTGCAGTTTTCCTCCCTCGGCCGCTGGTGGGGCAGCGACCCCAGCGAGAAGCGGCAGGCGGAGATCGACATTCTCGCCGAGCAGGACAGAACCACCGCTCTTTTCGGCGAGTGCAAGTGGACGAATGAAAAGGTCGATCTGGGCGTCCTGGAAACGTTGGTAAAGCGAAGCGAGCTGTTTCCGTATAAATATAAGCACTTCTATTTGTTTGCCAAGTCCGGCTTTACCAAAGGTTGTGCCGACAGGGCAAAAGAGATGGGAAATGTGGCGCTGGTGAGGTATGCGGAGATGACGAGTGATACCTGAATTGGATCAATCAAAGTGAGATTACAGAGAATGAAAGGAACGAATGGATCTATGCGAGGAGAGCGCCAGTGACGCTCTCCTCGTATTTCCATGCAGAAAGGGTGCCAGTGGCACGCTTTCTGTATTCCTTTTACGCCAGCGATCCCATCGGATCCCAGGGACTCAGCTCGATGACTTCCGAGTCAATGACGGCCAGCTGGCCGGGGGTCAGGTATTTCTTGTTGACGACCACCTGGTACATATATTCGTCAAACCAGTCGTCGCTCATGACGTAGTAGCCCTTTTGGCCGGGCTCGTCGCCCCAGCTGTTCTCCACGCGCCAGCGGGTCGGCTTGCCTTCCGCGTCCAGATTCACGCCCTGGAAGACCATAGCGTGGTTCATCCGGCTCTGGCCGTAATCCAGCCGCTCGGCCTTGGTCATGCCAAGACGGATCTGGAGCGTATTCTCATAATCGTAAGCGCCCTTGACATAGAGGCCATTTTCGCGCTCGGAATGAGGCCCGCAGTCGCAGCCGAACCAGACCGGCTCGCCGTCCTTCATCTGCGCGATGGCGGCGTTTTTCAGGTCCTCGATGGGAAGATTGATGTAGCAGACCGGCGAACCCTCCTTTACGTTGCCGAGCATTTTGACCGTGTAGCGGTGATAGAACGGCTTGTCGGAGGTGGGAGCGTTGATCAGGCTTATGTAGTCGTGCAGATCCATATCCACGTACTTGGCGAAGAATTCCTGCGGCGTCAGTCCGCAGTCGCGGATGAAATTGTTGTCCTTGTCGCGGACTTCAAAGTCCACGGTCTTCGGCGGCTCGCCCAGGCAGATGACAAGAATCCGATAAATCTCGCCCATCATCTTTTCCTTCGCCGCTTCCAGCTCCGCCTTGTCGGCGCCTTCGGATGCCATTCGGCGCAGGATTACCGCGTCGCCCCGCAGAAGCTCGGTCATCACACCTCCCATCTCATGGGTGGCGGAGGAGACGGCGGATTCCGGCATGGCATATTTGGGAACCACGCCGTATTTGGCGACCAGGTTGGCCATCATATCCCACTGACCGCCGTCGCCGATCGGAGAGAGCAGCAAGAAGTCCAGAAGGCGGCTTCCGACCGGCTCGTTTAGCGTATCCAGGATATTCTCCAGAAAATAGTTGGATTTCTCCAGTTTATCCCAAAACAGCAAATAATTCTGGGACAGTTCAAAATCCTTCAGATTGCATTTCTGGATGATGCGGGAACGCATCACGTTCATGGCGGCGAACAGCCAGCAGCGGCCGCTGCGCTTCTGATTGGTGATGGAGCCCTGGTCCAGGGAGATGGAATAGCTGTGTGGATTCTGCCGTATGGCGTTGTGATTTAAGCAGCTTTTGTTCAGGCCGTTGGTCATGACCGCGTCGCAGGCGGCCTGATTGGAACGGTCGGCATGGAAGTCCTCACGATAAGCGTTCAGCATTTCGGGGGTAATGTTTCTACTCATTTGTAAGCCTCCTCATATTAAGATGATTTTCCATGCAGAAAGGGTGCCGGCGGCACGCTTTCTGCATTCGTCACTATACTATAGCATGAAAATGCGGCCCTGTAAAATGTTTTTGCACAGGGGATTATGCGGCAGAGGAAATCTTAAACCTGCCGCGGGTTAAACGGTAGGCCGGCAGCCTGTCACAGAAGAATGATCTTGTGCTTCGCGCACTCCTCGCGCATTTCCCGGGGCCAGATGCTCGCCTGCACCTCGCCGATGTGGGCGCGGTCCAGAAGCAGCATGCAGAGGCGCGACTGGCCGATGCCGCCGCCGATGGTCAGCGGAAGCTCGCCGTTTAGAAGCATCCGGTGATAGGGCAGGTTTTTGCGCTCCTCGCAGCCGGCTTTGATGAGCTGTTCCATCAAAGACTTCTCATCGACGCGGATACCCATGCTGGAGATCTCGAGGGCGCAGTTCAGGGTTCCGAACCAGAACAGGATATCGCCGTTTAACTGCCAGTCGTCGTAGTCCGGGGCGCGGCCGTCGTGCGGTTTTCCGTTTTTGAGCTTTTCGCCGATCTTCATCAGGAACACGCATCCGTGCTCGCGGGTGATTGCGTTTTCACGCTCTCTGGGCGTCAGCTCGGGATACATTTCTTCCAGCTCTTCGGAGGTAATAAAGAAAATATCGTCGGGAAGCTTTTTTACGGCCTGGGGATATTTGTACCAGACCTCATGTTCCATATGCTTGATGATCTTGAAAATCGTCCGCACAGTCTCCTTTAAGGTCTCGGTGTTCCGCTCCCCGCGGGTGATAACGCGCTCCCAGTCCCACTGATCGACGTAGCAGGAGTGGAGATTATCCGGAATTTCGTCGCGCCGGATGGCGTTCATATTGGTATATAAGCCTTCTCCCGGCTTAAAACCGTAATTGTGAAGCGCCATGCGCTTCCATTTGGCCAGGGACTGGACAACCTCCACGGTCTCGCCGGGCTGAAAGGCCATATCAAAGGCGACCGGACGCTCAACGCCGTTTAAGTTGTCGTTGAGACCGCTGCTCTTTGTCACGAACAGCGGGGCGGAAATGCGCTCCAGGTTCATCTCGCGGCCGAATTCTTTCTGAAAGGTATCGCGGATATACTTGATGGCTTCCTGCGTCTCGCGGACAGTCAGGCGCGGATCGTAATTTTGGGGAATGATCAGATTCATGGTGTAGACCTCCTTTTCTTTCATTTATATTGCTCGTTAGGAAAGAATACTCCTTTTGGCACGATCGCTTTCATTATACTGGAAATTAAGAAAATTGCAAATAAATTTCTAAAGAAAAATGTATGAAAGTGTGCTATACTGAATTCAGGTATTGGTTCAAATGTGGAAGCGCCGAACGGTGTTTGCGTGAGGCGCGGGGCAATCTCTTTCAAGGAGGGCATGGATATGGCGGATAAGTATGTGATTACGATCGACCGTTTGTATGGAAGCGGCGGACGCATCATGGGGCGGAAGCTGTCGGAAGAGCTGGGGATTCCCTTTTATGACGAGGAAATCTTAAAGATGGCCTCGGAGTACAGCGCCGTCAACGAGAATCTGTTCCGGCTGAATGACGAGAAGGCGGGCACGAACCTGTTTTTCCGCGCGGTAGGCGGGCTTCACACAAGCCTGGAGGAGCCGTCCGTGGACGACGATGTGACCTCTCCGGAGAACCTGTTCCGGTTCCAGGCCAAGATGATCCGCCAGGTGGCGGCCGAGCATTCCTGTATTATTATGGGCCGCTGCGCCGATTTTGTGCTGAGCGCGGCGGGGAGTGAGAATCTGATCCGCCTGTTTGTATATGCGGATATTACGACCTGTATCCGGCGCGTGATGGAAGTGGACGGCGTGGATACGAAGGAGGCGCTTCGCCGTGTGAACAGGATCAGCAAGCAGCGCCGGGATTACTATAAGTATTATACAGGTAAGGACTGGGAAGATATGACCAACTATGATCTGCCGGTCAATGCGTCCGCGCTGGAGCTTGACCAGGCTGCGGAGCTGGTGAAGACCTATCTGCGGCTGCGGAATATTGTGGCCTGAGAGGTATTTGAGATACGTATGGGGAATATTGAGAGACGGGAGAACTGTGCAACATGGCGGAAGCGGAAGCAAACGATTGGAAACCGGAACGAAGGCGGGTCAGCAGGAGACGTAAGGGCAGGGATCCGCGGCCTTATCTGCTCGCGGCGGTCGGGCTTGTCCTTTTGGTGGTGCTGCTGATCGTTATTATACGCGCTGCGGGAGGCGATTCCTCGGAGACCGCGGAAAGCGGCGCCGTGACGGAAGCGGAGAGCACGGAGACTACAGCGGATGCGGAAGCGATCCGCCAGTCCGAGGAGGCCATGCTGCAGCAGCAGGAGGAGGAATCCCTCGCGGCGGAGGAGAAAGCGAAGCAGGACGTGGTGGATTCCTACACGAATCTGGGACTGATCCAGCTGGAGGGCGGCTATCTGAATGTGCGCAGGACGCCGGCAGCGGACGGGGATATTATCGGAAAGATGCAGCAGAGCAGCGTCTGTGAGATCCTCGGACAGGAGGGGGACTGGTATCACATCAGCTCAGGCGGCGTGGACGGCTACATTTCTTCCCAGTTTGTCATAACAGGGGAGGAGGCGCGCTCTCAGGCCCTTGATCAGGTGCGGCTGCGGGCGATCGTCACGGTTTCGGATAATGACAGTCTGAATATACGAAGCACGCCGGAGATCAACAGCTCCAATATCGTCGGACAGGCCCTGGCGGGCGAGCGGTATGTGGTGGAGGATCAGACCGACGGCTGGATCAGGATTGCCAGCGGCTATATCTCGGCGGACTATGCGGAGGTGCGCCTGGCCCTCAATGAGGCCCGGAAGATGGATCTCAAGGCTATGGCCATCAGCAAATACCACAATCTTCTGATTTCAAAGGTGAGCAACTACCTGAATGTGCGGAAGACGCCGTCAGACGAGGGAAATGATAATATCATCGGCAAGCTGCCCGGCAAGGCGGCCGCCGATATCCTGGAGACGGATGGGGACTGGTATAAGATTCAGTCCGGTTCCATCACGGGATATGTTTCGGCGAACCCGGAATATGTGGCGACCGGGCAGGAGGCGATCGATCTTGCCATGAATACGGCAACGCTGATGGCGATCGTCAACACGGACAGGCTGAATGTGCGCAAGGAGCCCACCACGGATTCCGGCGTTTGGACCCAGATTTCAAAGGAGGAACGGTATCCGGTTGTCAACCAGCTGGACGGCTGGGTTCAGATCGAGCTTGATGCGGGCGACGATGAGGAGAGCGACGCGGCCTATATCTCCACCAGGGATAATAACGTGGACGTGCGCTACGCGCTGGACGAGGCGATCAAATTCTCACCGCTCGAGGAACTTGCGAATCAGCAGGCGACGCGGCGGGCGAAGATTGTAAACTACGCTTTGAAATATGTGGGGAACCCATACGTCTGGGGCGGAACCAGCCTGACGAGGGGAGCGGACTGCTCCGGCTTCGTGCAGTCTGTGATGAAGAATTTTGGCATCTCGCTTCCGAGAGTGTCCAGGGATCAGGCCAATGCCGGGCGCGCGGTTACGTCGAGCCAGATGCGGCCGGGCGATCTGATCTTCTACAGGAACAGCAGCGGGGTTGTCAATCACGTGGCGATGTATATCGGAAACGGACAGATCGTACATGCGGCGAACAAAAAGAGCGGCATACGGATTTCCACCTGGAATTACCGCACGCCGTACCGGATTCGTAATGTGATCGACTGATGAAGATTGCGGGCGGCAGATTATCTGCCGCCCGCCGCGTTTCTATTTCCATGCGAACAAAGCGCCAGTGACGTTTTGTTCGTATTTCCATGCGGAAAGGGTGCCAGTGGCACGCTTTCTGAATTCGAACAGGACGCCGCTTACGCTCTGTTCGAATTCAGAATATTTCTGAGGTATAGGTTCAGCTTTTTCCGGTCGAGGAAGAGCTCTTCGGAGTACTCTGCGTAGGAGAGCTTATCCCTGCAGCCGTTTTTAAAAGTTTCCGGCCATATGTCGCCTTCCTGCGGCAGAAACAGACCGGTTTTCTTCGTATAGCAGGTCTGTGCCGTCGCCTTTTTGCGCGCCGATTTTTCCACGAATTCGCCGACGCTTTTGTGGATGGCCGTATCTTCGAAGGGCAGATAATAGTAATTCTGGTAGTCCGCGTAATAGTGACGCAGCGTGCCCTTATAGAGCCCGATTTCGAGAGTCAGCCGGTTCTGCGCAATCTCGGCGCGGCAGTTGTGCGCCCCCAGCCGGATGTTTGCGGAGACCGATCTCGGCACGGCGGCGTAATCGCTCTCGGCGCAGAGCACAAGGATCGGCTGCGGCTCCCCGGAGGGATCAGGATTTTGCCGGACGGTCTGGCTCTTTAAGCTGAAATCGTGTTCCAGAAGGTCAGGGTAGTTCAAAACCGGCAGAATGAGAGGCATACCCTCCAGGTCTTCCCGGTTATGGAGCATCAGCATGTCGTAGAGCCGATCCTCGCGGCTCAAGAGATAATCCTGATAGACCTCGATCAGCTGGCCGCCGGAATACGGATCCTCGCGGAAAACGCCCAGAAATCGCTCGATGGATTTCTGCTTCAGGCTGTCCAGTTCTAAGAGCCGGCGGTACGGCTTGATCCGCCGATAGATGTCGATGCTTTTGACCGCGGAGAAATCGTATTCCAGCCCGTAGGCGCGGCAGCGCTTCATCAGGTAGGGAATATCGAAGCCGTCGCCGTTGAAGTGAACGATGACGGTGAATTCTTTCAGAAAACCGAAGAAGGCCGTCAGAAGCGCTTCCTCCGCGTCGGGACGGTCTGCAAACCACTGAATCAGCTGCCAGTTTCCGTCGCGGAAAAAGGTACAGCCGATCAGGTACAGCCGGGAGTAATCGCCGGAAAAGCCGGTGGTCTCGATATCGAAAAAGAGCAGCTTCTCCAGCGGCCCCAGCCGTCTTAGCGGATAGGTATCGGGAAGAGATACCGTCTTATGTACAGTGATCATGGGAATAAACCGTCCTTCCAGCTGTTTTGCGGCGAACTCTGGTTCCGCCTCTTATACCGTTAAACGCCGGGGCTCAGACAAATAAAGTACATCCCTGGCGTTTGAATTCCTCGATTTTCCGGTCGATCAGCTCTGCGGGAACGCCCAGCCTTTTGGCCAGGCAGTTCCTGCAGAGGAACTGTGTGCTTGCGCGGTTAATGAATTTTCTGTGGGCGCCGATTTCGTTGTGCGTCAGCTCTTTCCCGCACTGCATACAGGCGCTCATGCCCGTTTTACGACTTCGGCGCGGTAGACGGCGCAGTCGTAGGCGTCCAGTTCTTTACTGAAGGTGGAGTTGACGACCGTGACCTTCTCGCCGGTCCAGAGTTCTGTCATGGATAAGGTTCTGCCGGTGCTGTGGGGCAGGCCGACTTCGTCGAGGTTGAACCGCGCGGAGCTCTTTTGATCGCTTAAGTTAAACAGCCCGATGGCCAGGTCGCCGTCCGCGAGATGCTTTGCGTAGATCAGAATGTCGTCGCCGCACCAGATTCCGGTCAGTTTAAACGGCTGGCGGCACGCCGGATCCTGGTCGATGCGGATCAGCTCCTCATTGGTCAGGATCTTCTTCGTGGTTTCCGTCATATTGCGGATATCGCAGCCGATCATTAAAGGCGAGCCCATGAAGGCCCAGATGGAGAAATGGGTCTTGTACTGGGTGTCGCTGCACCCGGCCAGACCTACGTTTCCGTTGCCGTACATGCCGACGATCAGCATGTCCATATCATTGAAGCATCCGACGCCGTTGAACGGATGGAGGCGTTCCTGCTGTTTGGTCAGGTCTTTTACCGACTGCCAGGTGTCGAAGATATCGCCGGTCGAGCGCCACATGGAAGCGCCGGTGGTCCTGATCCACTCATGGGTTTCGTCCGCGCCCCAGGAGCAGGCGGAGAGGAGGATATCGCGGCCGCAGTTATCCAGCGCGAGCCCCATGCGTCCATAGAGATATTTCCCGTGGATAATGGGGCTGTGATAGCAGTAATCGTATTTGAGGAAATCCACGCCCCAGGACGCGAAGGTCTCCGCGTCGATGAATTCATGTTCGAAGCTGCCGGGATAGCCGGCGCAGGTCAGGTTGCCGGCGCAGGAGTACATGCCGAATTTAAGCCCTTTGGAGTGGACGTAATCGGCTACGGCCTTCATGCCGTGCGGAAATTTGGCAGGATCCGCGACAAGCCGGTCGGAAGCGTCCCGTTCCTTTAAAGACCAGCAGTCGTCGATCACCAGATATTCGTAGCCCTTCGCGGGCAGGTCTTCCCTCACGAAAGCGTCCGCGGTCTCAAAAATCAGCTGTTCGTTTATATTGTTTCCGAAAGTATTCCATGAGTTCCATCCCATGGGCGGCGTCAGTTTTACCATACAAATCTCTCCTTTATGAAAATTGCGGTCGGTTTTCTGTCCTGTCTATTATAGACGATAACGACGCAAAAGAAAAGAATAATTATTGCCTTTGTAAACCAGAATATTTGTTCGGTTCCGCTTGCAAAGGCTTTCCCGTTATGGTAAGATGGGAGGAGACCAGGGACAGACAGGAAGGATGCTTATGATTTCATATATCAGGGGACCGCTCGTCGAGGTGGACGAGGAAGTGATTGTGGTGGAGGCGGGAAACGTCGGCTATAATATCCGGGTGCCGCTGTCCTTTTTGGAAACGCTGCCGCCGCTTGGAAGCGAGGTGCGCGTCTATACCTATCTGCGGGTGCAGGAGGACGCCATGACGCTGTATGGATTTGCGGGCCGGCAGGACCTTAAGATTTTTAAGCAGCTTCTCGGGGTCAACGGCGTCGGACCGAAGGGGGCTCTGGCGCTTTTGTCTGCCATAAGTCCGGCAGATCTGCGGATAGCGATTGTCTCCGGGGACGCCAAGGCGATCTCAAGGGCGCCTGGCATCGGGCTTAAGACGGCCCAGCGCGTGATCCTGGATCTCAAGGAAAAGGTATCCATGGAGGACGTGCTTCCGTCCCTGGCGGAGGGGACTGCTGCCGCGGATGTGTCCGCACGCGCGGCGTCCGGAGTGACCGGGGCTTCCAGGGAGGCCGTCGACGCGCTGGTAGCGCTGGGATACTCCCCCATGGAGGCGACGAAAGCCGTGCGGAAGGTAGAGGGCGCGGACGAGATGACGTCGGAGCAGATTCTGAAAGCGTCGCTGCGCTATCTGCTGTAGGAAGGCGGTTTGGTGGATAACGATGGAACGAAGAATGATTAATGCGGAATTGACAGCGGAAGACGAGAAGACGGAGCCGGGGCTGCGGCCCCAGTATCTGGGCGATTACATCGGCCAGGAGCGGCTCAAGTCCATGCTGAAGGTCTATATTGACGCGGCCAGATCCAGGGGAGAATCCCTCGACCACGTGCTGTTTTACGGCCCGCCGGGGTTGGGGAAGACGACGCTGGCCGGCATCATTGCCAATGAGATGGGTGTGAACATGAAGGTCACTTCCGGGCCGGCGATTGAGAAACCCGGCGAGATGGCGGCGATTCTCAACGGTCTGCAGGAGGGGGACGTGCTGTTTGTGGATGAGATCCACCGTCTCAACCGGCAGGTGGAGGAGGTTCTGTATCCGGCCATGGAGGATTATGCCATCGATATTATGCTGGGCAAGGAATCCTCGGCGCGGTCGATCCGGCTCGAGCTGCCCCATTTTACCTTGGTTGGGGCCACGACGCGCGCGGGTCTTCTCACGGCGCCGCTGCGGGATCGGTTCGGCGTGGTGCAGAAGCTGGAATTCTATACGCCCGGGGAGCTTGGGACCATCATCCTGCGTTCGGCCCGGGTATTGGGCGTGACGATTGAGGATGGCGGGGCGATGGAGCTGGCGCGCCGGTCGAGAGGAACGCCGCGTCTGGCCAACCGGCTTTTGAAGCGTGTCCGTGATTTCGCGCAGGTGAAATATGACGGCGTTATCACAAAGGAGGTGGCCGACTTTGCCCTGGATATGCTGGATGTGGACCGCCTGGGCCTGGACAACAACGACCGGGCGATCCTGACGACGATCATCCAGAAATTTTCCGGAGGGCCGGTGGGCCTGGATACGCTGGCGGCCGCGCTTGGCGAGGATGCCGGGACGCTGGAGGATGTGTACGAGCCGTACCTATTGATGAACGGCCTGATTAACCGCACGCCGCGCGGGCGCGTGGCGACGGAGAACGCCTACCGTCATCTGGGGCTTGCGATGGACTGAGCCGCGGCTGCTTTCACCGCGGCAAAGGCAAAGGAAAAGAAGAAATGAATCCGAAACGTTCGGAATTTTAGGAGGGATAATGCGATGTATCTGGCAGCAGACAGCCGTTATGGGACCATGCAGTATAACCGCTGCGGAGCGAGCGGCTTAAAGCTTCCCGCAGTGTCGCTGGGACTGTGGCATAATTTTGGGGACACGGCGTCCTACGATAACATGAGGCAGATGTGCTTTACGGCTTTTGACAATGGAATCACCCATTTCGACCTGGCCAATAATTACGGACCGGCGCCGGGCAGCGCGGAGCGCAACTTTGGCAGGATCTTAAAGGAAGATCTGATGCCTTACCGGGACGAGCTGATTATCAGCACGAAAGCGGGGTACGATATGTGGCCCGGCCCCTACGGCGATTTCGGCAGCCGCAAATATCTGCTGGCGAGTCTCGATCAGAGCTTAAAGCGGCTGGGACTGGAATACGTGGATATCTTTTATCACCACCGCATGGATCCGGAGACGCCCCTGGAGGAGACGATGGGCGCCCTGGATCAAGCGGTAAAGAGCGGCAAGGCGCTCTATGCGGGACTTTCCAACTACGACGGCCCCACGCTTCTGCGTGCGGCGGAGATCCTTTCGGAGCTCCGGTGTCCGTTTGTCATTAACCAGAACAGCTATAACATTTTTAATCGGACGATCGAGAAAAACGGTCTCAAAGAGACCTCGCGAAAGCTCGGCAAGGGAATCATCTGTTTCAGTCCGCTGGCGCAGGGCATGCTGACGAACCGGTATCTGGAGGGGATTCCCGAGGACAGCCGGATTCGGACGGACGGGCGCTTCCTTCGGGAGAGCGCTCTGACAGAGGAAAGGCTTGCGCAGATCAGGCAGCTGAATATGCTGGCCGCGGAGCGCGGACAGACGCTGGCGGAGATGGCCTTAGCCTGGATTCTCCGGGACGGCGCGGTGACGAGCGTCCTGGTGGGAGCCTCGAAGCCGCAGCAGATCCTTGACAATATCGGGGCGGTCCGCAACACGAAGTTTACGCCGGACGAGCTTCGCCGCATCGATGAAATTGCGCTGGGATGAGCGCCCTGTGAAGGCTTCCATGGAGGTATTTGCGAAAAATATCAGATTTCTGTGGAAAATCGAAAGCGGTTTATGCTATACTATCTCTGTTGGATACGCGGAGGCTCTTTTCATGGCCGGGCGGAATCATTAATTATGGAATACAGGGGGCAGACAAGCCATGAATGATAAGAATTATGCGGAGGTTCTGATCGACGGCAAGATCTATACACTGGGCGGAGCCGAGGATCAGGAGTACCTTCAGAGGGTGGCCGGCTACATTACGGGCAAGATGAGCGAGCTGAAAAAGCAGGATCGTTTTTCCAGGCAGAGCCAGGAATACCAGGCAGTGATGGTAGCGCTTAATATTGCCGATGATTATTTTAAGGCACTGGCGAAGGTAGATGCGGGCGAGCGGCGCTGTGAGGAGATGGAGAAAGAGACCTACAGCCTGAAACATGAGCTGGTGACGACCCAGATGAGTCTGGAGCGCAAGGAGCGCGAGCTTGCGGAGACGCAGCTTGCGCTGGAGAATGAGAGAAAGAAGGAACAGGCCGATCGGGAAGAGCTTCTGAAGCTGCGGGCGCTTCAGGCTGCCGCTATTCAGAATCAGAAGGATAATGCATACGGCAATCCGCGTTACAATCAGAATAACGGCCGCAGATAACACAGATACGGAGATGTCCCGCGAGAACTTCGCTTGCGGGACATTATTTTTCCATGCAGGATGGAGATAGGGATGGAGAAGAAGCGACGGAAGACGGCGGAGCTGCTGGCACCGGCCGGTTCCTTTGAGAGCATGAAGGCGGCCATCGCGGCCGGCGCGGATGCCGTCTATATCGGAGGCAGCCGTTTCGGGGCAAGGGCATACGCGGATAATCTGGATGAGGAGCAGATGCTTTGCGCGATCGATTACGCCCATCTTCGCGGCGTTTCCCTGTACTTGACGGTGAATACGCTCGTGAAGGAGAAGGAACTGGGCAGACTGTATGAATATCTGCTTCCGTACTATGAGCGGGGACTGGACGCGGTGATTGTCCAGGATCTTGGCGTGTTTGCGGCGGTTCGGACATGGTTTCCCGATCTTTCCGTTCATGCCAGCACCCAGATGACGATCACCGGCGTTGGCGGCGCGAGACTCTTAAAGGAAATGGGCGCTTCGCGCGTTGTGACGGCGCGGGAGCTCTCCCTGGATGAGCTGCGCGCTATCCATGAAAATGTGGATATTGAGATAGAGAGCTTTATTCACGGGGCCCTCTGCTACTGCTATTCCGGGCAGTGCCTCCTGAGCAGCTTTATCGGCGGCAGAAGCGGAAACCGCGGCCGCTGTGCCCAGCCGTGCCGTCTGCCCTACGAGGTAAGGCGGGAACAGAAAGAGCCGGGGGAACACTGTCCGGCCGGCCGGGACGGGCAGTATGTGATGAGTTTAAAGGATTTGTGCACTCTGGACATTCTTCCGGATATTCTGGAGAGCGGCGTGTATTCCCTAAAGATCGAGGGCCGCATGAAGAGTCCGAGATATACGGCGGGGGTCGTCAGTGTCTACCGCAAATATCTGGATCTCTATCAGCGTGAGGGACGCGCCGGATACCGTGTGGACGAGGCCGACCGGAAAATCCTTCTGGATCTGTTCGACCGCGGCGGCCATACGGAGGGATATTATCGAAAGCACAACGGAAGGGATATGCTGACGCTGCGGGAGAAGCCTGCGTTCAGACAGACCAACCAGGCGCTTTATGACGAATTGGACCGCGCCTATGTGGAGGCGGAGTCGAAGATAAAGATCTGCGGCGAGTTAAAGGCCGTCAGCGGCGAACCTCTGCGGCTGAAACTGTGGCCGGAAAAGGCCGGGGAGTCTTGTGAAAATGTCCAAGCGGGCGGAGAAGAAGAACGGCGAACCGCGTTTTGTAAGGAAGCGGATACGGACGATTCTCCGTCAGTTGAGCTGGAAGGGGCGGTCGTGCAGAAGGCCCAGAATCAGCCGATGACTGCCCAACAGCTGGAAAAACAGATGAAAAAGACGGGCGGAACGCCCTTTTTGCTGGAAGATCTGAGAATTCATATCGAAGGGGATGTCTTTGTGCCCGTCCAGACTCTGAATGAACTGCGCCGGGCCGGGCTGATGGAGCTTTCGGATGCGATTCTTAAGCCGTACCGCAGAGCTGCGCGGATGCGGGAGTCCGCGATGGCAGCGGAGAGGGGCGATGTCCCCATGCTGGATGCTTCCGTGCAGCCCGCGGAGGACGAAAGCGACGAAAGCGGGGCGGCGCATCAGGCGGGGCCTTTTGAGCTCCACGTACTGGTGAATGACAGAAAGCAGCTGGAAACGGCCATAGCCGAAGCGGATGTCGCCGAGATCCAGCTTGAGGCCGACGCGGTTCGGCCGGAGGAATGGGAGACGGCGGCCGAGCGGTGCCGCGCGGCCGGCAAGCGGTGTGTACTTGCTATGCCGGTGATCTGCCGGACGGAGGCTGCCGCCTTTTTCAGAGAGTGGAAGCAGGAACTGCTGCGGGCTGGTTTTGACGCTTTTTTGCTCCGCTCCCTTGAGGAGTTGGACCTTCTGAATGAAATTTGCGGGGAAACGGGGAGTCTTTCGTGTCCGCCGTTTTACGCGGATCATCATTTGTACGCGTTCAATCATCTTGCGGCGGAAACGCTTGCGCGGATGGGCTTTGCGCGGCTGACGTTTCCGCTGGAGCTGAACGCCCGCGAGATGGGCGATCTGAACGGCCATGCCGGCTGGGAGCTGACGGCTTACGGTTACCTGCCGGTGATGACCACGGCGCAGTGTATCCGGCGCACGGTGGACCGCTGCACGAAGCAGCCCGGTTTCCTTCTGCTGCGGGATCGCACCGGCAAGGACCTTCCGGTTTATAATCACTGCGCTTACTGCTATAATACGGTCTATAACCCGCTGCCGCTGTCGCTGTTGGGAATGGAGGAGACGGTGCTGCGCCTGTCGCCCGGGAGTCTGCGCCTTCAGTTCCTGACGGAGACGCCGGAGCAGATGTCCTCCGTTATAAGGGCGTATGGGGACTCCTTTCTGCGGAGAGACGGAGCTTCTGCGCAGGGGAAAACTGCCGCCGCTGGGCAGAAGAAGACTGTCGCCTCGGCACAAGGAAAGACTGTTGCCCCTATGCAGGGGAAGACTGCCGCCACGGCGGCGCGGGAGACGACATCCCGGCCGAATGTCCTGACGGAGTTTACCAGGGGACACATGAAACGCGGCGTAGAGTGAGTAAATTCCGGCACGGGGAAAGGCTGAAGCGGATTCCGGCACGGCTTTAAGGCCGGGAGCTGGGAATAGGACATGCGTGGCCTGCGGAACCGGTAGGACAGATGGGAGAACAGAGAAGTGGTCAGTTTAACGGAATTCAATCAGAATATGATACAGAATATCCTGCATGTGTACGTGTCGTGGACGCGCTACGTGCTGTTTCTTGTGATGGCGTTTTATACCTATCTGAATTTCCGGTATTTCAGCGTTGACGAATCACGCCAGAAGCGCATCTGCGCGCGTCAGATCTGGCTGATGCTGTTTCTGCATCTGATCTCCTACAGCGTCCTTTATTTGAATACCCTGGATCCTGCCGTGGCTGTGTTTTATTGCCTGCAGGTGGTTTTCTTTTTGTGCTTCATCCTGGTCTACCGCGCGTTCTACCCAAGGGCGTCAAGACTTCTGGTCAATAATATGTGTATGCTTTTGTGCGTCGGCTTTATCATGCTGACGCGCCTGAGCTACGAGCGGGCGGTCCGGCAGTTTATCATTGCGGCGCTTTCCGCTGTGGTGGCCTGGATCATTCCGGCAGTCGTCCGCAGGGCGGGTTTCTTAAGCAAGATTCCGTGGGCCTATGCCGCAGTCGGGATTTTCTTGCTGGCAGCGGTCTGCGTGGTGGGCAATACCAGCTTCGGCGCCCAGCTGTCGATCAGTATCGGGGGATTTTCAATTCAGCCCTCGGAATTCGTGAAGATTTTGTACGTCCTTTTTGCGGCCGGTATGCTGAGCCGGTCCGTGAAATTGAAAAATGTCGCCGTCACGACGGCGGCCGCGGCCGTCCACGTACTGATTCTGGTGCTATCCAGAGATTTGGGGAGCGCGCTTTTGTTCTTTCTGACCTATCTTTTTATGCTCTACGCGGCCACCTCGGATCTACGCTGGATGGGAGCGGGGCTTTTGGGAGGAAGTCTGGCCGCGGCCGCGGCGTATCAATTCTTTTCCCATGTGCAGAGCAGGGTGCTGGCCTGGCGGGATCCCTGGTCGGATATCGATAACAAGGGCTATCAGATTACCCAGTCGCTGTTTGCGATCGGTACCGGGAGCTGGTTCGGCTTGGGGCTTTATGAGGGTATGCCGCGGCGGATTCCCGTGGTGGAGAAAGATTTTATTTTTGCCGCCATCTCCGAGGAAATGGGCGCGCTGTTCGCCCTCTGTGTGCTGCTGATCTGCCTGGGCTGCTTTCTCCAATTTGTGCTGCTTGCGGGCAGACTGGAGAATATGTTTTGCAAGCTGACCGCTTTCGGTCTGGGAACCATGTATATTGTGCAGGTATTTCTGACTGTCGGCGGCGTGATCAAATTCATTCCGTCCACCGGCGTCACCCTGCCGCTCGTCAGCTACGGAGGAAGTTCGCTTTTGAGCACATTTATCCTGTTCGGCGTGATACAGGGGCTTTATAGCATGATTTAGGTTCTGTATGAGGAAGAAAATGGAAACAGCGGGCCGGAAGTAAAGGAAGAAACGATGCGGAAATTATGGGAAAAGCTGAAAAAGGAAGATCATTTTTCTCAGCCCAGCGGCGGGCGGCGGCATCCGAATGAGAGTATGCTGCGCCTGACGTATGTGGTGGTGGCTGTCTTTGTCGGTATGATCCTCTACGAGGGCTGGTTTCTGGCCGTGCGCCGGGAGGATACGATCAATAACAGCTATAACGCGCGGCTGGACAGCTTTGCGGAGCGCGTGGTCCGCGGACGGATCGTCTCCGGCGACGGGACGGTTCTCGCGGAGACGGTTGTCGGAGAAGACGGAAGCGAGATAAGAAGATATCCGTTCGGTCCGTTGTTTTCCCATGTCGTCGGCTACTCCTCCATGGGGAGAACCGGTCTTGAGGATCTGGCGCATTTTTACCTGCTGAGTTCCCATGTGAATCTGATCGAACACACGCTGCGGGAGCTGATGGGGGAGAAGAACATGGGGGATACCGTGGTTACGACGTTGGATCCCGTACTCCAGCAGACGGCCTATGACGCGCTGGGCGACCGGCGCGGGGCTGTGGTCGTCCTGGAACCGGATACCGGCAGAGTGCTGGTTATGGTCTCCAAGCCCGGTTTTGATCCCAATACGGTCGCCGGGGAATGGGACAGTCTGGTCTCGGCGGACAATACCTCCGGACAGCTCTTAAACCGCGCCGCCCAGGGACTTTATCCGCCCGGTTCCACGTTTAAGACAGTGATGCTTTTGGAGTATATCCGGGAACACCCGGAAGATTACGGAGATTTCAGATTTGACTGCGACGGCTGCTATGAGGACGGGGAATATGCGATCCGGTGCTATCACGGCAATGCCCATGGCACGCAGACCCTGGAGGAGGCGTTTGCCAATTCCTGCAACGGCGCGTTTGCGTATCTGGGGAAACAGCTGGACGCGGGAAAGCTGGCCGCGACGGCGAAGGAGCTGCTGTTTAACAGCGACATTCCCATCTCGCTTCCCTACAGCAGAAGCGCATATATGATGGGGGAGGACGCGGATCTCTGGGAGAGGCTGCAGACGTCCATCGGACAGGGACGGACCCAGATTTCGCCGCTGCACAACGCGCTTTTGGCGGCGGCCATCGCCAATGGCGGGACGCTTATGAAGCCTTATTTCATCGACCATATAGAGAACGCCGGAGGCGACCGGATTCGCGGTTTCCTGCCGTCCGCTTACGGAAGCCTGATGACAGCTGAGGAGGCCGCGGTTTTGACCGGAATGATGGAGAAGGTCGTCGCGGGCGGCACCGCATCCGCCGTAAAGAGCGATTTGTATACGGCGGCGGCCAAGACCGGTTCTGCGGAATTTGAGGCCGGACGTGAAACGCACGCCTGGATGATCGGTTTCGCCCCGGCCGAAAACCCGCGGCTGGCCGTCAGCGTGATCGTGGAGGAAGGCGGTTCCGGAGGAAGCGCAGCGGCCCCCATCGCCCGGAAGATATTCGATGCTTATTTTTCCAGATAGTTTATTTCTCCAAAAAGGCATGGAAAGGACAGCGCTAACCTGCTCTGTATTTACCGCGCTGTTACGGTGTTTACCCTTGACCTTTATAAAAATCAAGTTTAATAGAAACGCCGTATTGCCTGCCGCTTATTCTATGCTTCGGCAATACGGCTTCTTTAGCGGTTCTGTTTTATGATACGGTTATATCGGTTACGTTTCCGCTTGTGATAATGTAATCCGGCGTGTATTTCATAGGTTTGCCGTCGTAGGTGAAGTTTTTGAAATGAACTCCGCATACACCGTAACGGCTGTCAGGGTTATCACTGTCAAAGGCCGAAAGAATAACGGACGGCATTATATTTTCAGGGCAGTGACAAATATTTATGTTTTCGAAAGAGATATTTTCTATTCTGTAACCGTGTTTTTCAGTATAAGAGGCGGTTTTATCGCTGCGGACCTCGATATGGACGATCTTTCCGATATAGCCCTGGGTCCAGTTGATGTTTATGTTTTTAAAGGATATGTTTCTGACATACTGTTCGGTTTGAGATAATATCCTTAAAAACCCCGACCAATACTGCGCATGCTCAATCGTACGTTCTTTAGAGACGCTTGAAGTATCAATTAGTTCTATATCATGCAGACTGATATTTTCAATCAGATCGTGCGGATCCGTGCAGCCTGTGGCGTGGCCTCCTATCATGAAATGCCTTGCGGTAGTGTAAAGAATGCAGCCGCAGGCTTCAATATCAGAGGACACGTGAATAACCGCGGCACAGTCCTCGTCGGCAAGGGTAGGGATCGAGTCGCACGCGGTATAGATCGCGATACAGTCATCATGGCTCTGTATATAACAGTCCTTTATTAACATTTTGCGGGTGTTGGCAACGTTTATGCCGTCCGCGTTGACGCATGAGGTGAATACCTTAACATTTGTAACGTTGATTTTATCGCTGTTGCGAATGGTAATTCCCCGAAATTCGCAGTTTAAGATGATTCCCTCTATATCAATATCGCTGCTTCCGCCGTGAATGTAGATATTCGGCATAGCCCAATACCTGAAAGCGCCGTACTGTATCGGTTCCGAGAAATTGTTCTTAGCGCTGTAACAGCGTTCGATCAGACTTATGATGCCTCTGCCGCATATTTTGATATCGTGCTTGTTTTTTAGAATCACCGCGGCGCGAAGGACGGCGCCGTCGTGGATATATATCGTTGTGTGATCGGGAATACAGTCCATGACAGGAACGCCGTGCTCGTTCATTCTGATATAATCACAGTTTTCTTCCGTATAATATCCGGGCTTGAATTCTATGAAGTTTTCTTTGTCATTTGCGGAAACGGATACCGAATTGCAAAACAGCTTTAATGAGCTGTAAAGGTCGCCGTTTACTTCTATTACGAGTTTTTCTCCAGGAGACATGGTAAAGCTTATGGAATTTCCGTCCTGAGCAAACGGTTTATTAAGCGTTTCCGGTTTTATCTTAAAGCTGTCGGCGTTTTCGGAACAAACTATTTTCACCTCCGCGGTTCCGTCAGCGTCAAATGAGGAAAAATATGTCTTTTTTGTGAGAATCCCGTAGGGAAGACCATCGAATTCCTCAAAAATTTCAGGCGGCAGATCTCTGTATCTGACATCTCCGTACGTTGTGAGCGCAGTATATACGTCGAGCTTTTTATAGTCGGTATCCGACGATTTTACATAAACTGCGTAGATATCGGACAGGATTGCCCCGTCGGGAGCGGCTGCTGTTTTGATCATAATTGATACCCCTTTCTGTTGTTTTTTCGGTAATGAAAGCGTAGCATATGTATTTATACAGCGTCAAGTGACAGTTTTGTCATATCATGGAATGGTGAGAATCTGTGGCGGGAAAGTGATAAATTAGCACTTACCATGCTTGTGCAAGTATGAGATAATATCATCAAAAGAAAAAGGAGGATGGATCCGTAAATGGAGACGAAAAAAAGCGTTTTGGACTATGGGAAGTGGGCCTGTGATACCATGATAGCAAAATATGAGCCGCAGGATCTGCCGCCGAAAGACGTATTCTTTTACCATCAGGGGGTGTTCCTGTCAGGGATGCAGGGGATTTACGCGCTGACAGGGGAGAAAAAATATTTTGATTATGTTAAGGCTTATGTGGATCATGTTCTCGGGCCAAACGGAGAGATCATCGGTTTCTGTCACGAAATGACAAGGCCTCAGACGCCCTCTTTGGCGAAAAGGTCGCTTCAGTTTCTGGACTGTAAGCAGCCGGCGCTTCTTTTATTCCAGCTCTTAGAGGAAACGAAGGATGAAAAATATAAGAGGGCGCTGGAAACGATCATAGAGTCTCTCTATTACTGGCCGGTCAATGAATTCGGCGGCTACTGGCATATGATGACGCAGCACAACCAGATGTGGCTGGACGGCGCTTATATGGTCGGTCCTCTGGCCGTGACTTACGCGGAAAAGTATGGGGAAGATACCCTGCGGGACCGGGCGGTTCACCAGGTTTTTTTGATGGAAGAACATATGAAGGATGAAAAGACCGGGCTGTATTACCATGGATTTGACGCTTCCAAAAAGGAGCCCTGGGCGGATCCTGTTACCGGGCTTTCCGGACAGTTCTGGGGGCGCGCTGTAGGCTGGTATGCGGTGGCGGTTTTGGATATGCTGGAACACATTCCTTCAGCTCACCCGGGGGTGGAGCGTTTGAAGAGGATCGAAAGAGAGCTTTTGGAGGCGCTGGTGAAGGTGCAGGATCCAAAGACCGGCATGTGGTTCGAAGTGCTTGACCGGGGGGAAGACGCGGCGAATTGGGTGGAAAGCTCCTGTACCTGCCTGTTTTTGTATTCCTTTGCGAAAGCGATCCGGACCGGTATTCTTTCCGAAACGTATGGAGACGTACTGGAAAAAGGGTGTAAGGGGTTGTTTGCTTCCCTGCAGACGGACGCGCAGGGCGGATTTGTCATGGGAAATATCTGCTGCGGGACATGTATTGACGAAGGAACCTACGCGCACTATATCGGCAGGCCGGTCATTAAGAACGACCTCCATGGGATGGGGGCGTTCCTGCTTATGTGCGCGGAACTTGAAAGATATCAAAGGAGGAGAGGATGCTGAGAGAAAGAAGGAGCGTCCTGTACAGCTGGATCGTTTCCTATATCCTTATATTGATGATCCCGGTCGTTGCGGTGTGCATCAACTACCGAAACGATATCCGAGTGATCAAGGAAGGACTCTTAAACTTCAATGAGCTGGCCGCCCAGAACCTGCGCAATGTAATCGATACGGATCTGCAGCGCGCCCAGTTTATGTTCCGACAGGTTTATTATAATGATAACTTCAGCGCCATGTTATCCATGACAAGGAAGGATGGGCGTTTCTATCAGAAGGCCTATGAGCTGGTTTCCGATCTGCAGGACACCCAATATGCGGATCCGGACTCCGCTTATGTGCTGATCTATTTTCCCGGGACGGATTATATTGTCACTGTGGAGAGCGCGAATGACAGCGAAGTCTATTACAGGGCGCTTAGGTATGCCACGGGAGAAACGGATGATTACAACACATGGATGGAACGGATCACAAAGGGGCGGCAGGGCAGTTTCAGCGTTTACTCCGGGTTGTACCTATCAAAAAATGACAAGTATCTTTCTTATTCCGGAACAGTGAGGGATTATAACGGAGGCCTGGTTAATATCCTGGTAGGCGTCCCTATGTCCCAAATAGCTGAGGTAACGGAGAGTCTGGAGGAAGGCAGTTATCTGGAAATGGCGCTGCCGGATGGGGACGCGGCCGCGTTTTCCGAAGGAGAGTATGTATATCTGCCGGTTCCTGATGCGTCTGCTCCATACAGTATGCGGCAGGAAAAGGATCTCATATTTTCCTGCCCCTCCCTGAAAGCGGAAGGAATCACTTATTCGCTGGCTATGACGGAAAGTTTTCTGGATAAAAGTCTGGAGCCCACCAGACGGGTGTTTCGCTTAAGCCTGTGTGTCACGCTGGCATTTGGCTTTATGGGAGTCTGCCTGCTGTCTGTTTATAATTATCTGCCGGTTCTGGAACTTTCCCGCAGATTCCATCTGCCCGAACGCGCAACGGATAACGAGTTTAAACGTTTCGCGAAAGAATATGAGCGGATAGAGAATGAAAACCGGAAGATGCATGTGACGGTGAAGAGACAGAGAGAGGCGCTTGCGACAAGCCGTCTCCTTTCCCTGATGAAAGGGAGAAGAATACAGGGCGGACAGGAAAAATGGGAGAATATGGACGAAACCGGCTCCATCGCGCTGGTCGGATTCATGCTGCCCGTGGAGAGAAAATCGGACGCACAGTACGACGAATTATTGTTTTTTACTGTGAACAATGTTTTTTCAGAGTTGATGGAAGGGAAAACGTTCTGGCACGCGGAGGACGGCCAATTCATTTTTTATCTGTTTGATCTTGCCTCAGAGGATGAGGCGCAATGGGAGGCGGACGTCACGGAAAAGGCCGAATATCTCTGCGGATTCCTTTTGGAGCATTGGAATGTCCCGCTGATCTGCGTAATCAGCGGGATTGCGGAGGGACTGACGTATCTGCATTCGATATACCAAAATGTCATGGAGGTATTCAATTATCAGGACAGCCTTGGAGGAAGCGGCGCTTTTTCCACACGAATGCTGGAAGGCTTCGGAGAAGAAGCCTATATTCGGGAATATCTGCAGACAGAATTTTCCGTGGCGATCAAAAACGGGAACCAGGATGGCGCGAAAAGCGCCTGGGACAAACTGATGGACTTAGAGGGTCGGTCCTCGTTCCTCTTGCAGCGCATGTATGCGTTCGATATATTTCATCTCGTCATGGAAAATTTCCGTGTCTGTGTACCGAATCGAATCCTGCAGGAGAAGGCGATGGGATATGTGGATCCTTTGCTGCGGGCGGAGAACCGGGAAAGCCTGGAGGAGTGTTTTGACAGACTGCTTTCCTTTACCTGCGGCGAGATCAACCGGAAGATCGCCGGAGAAGGAAAGGATATTGTCCGGCAGGTGCGGAAATATGTGGAGTTACATTACAGCGAACAGGAGCTGAACGTGGGTTCCCTGGCGGAGGCGCTGGGACGAAACCCACGGTACATTGCGCGGGTGTTTTCGGAGGAAATGGGAGAAGGGCTGTTGGATTACATTAACCGCTACCGTGTGGATCAGGCGATCGGGATCATGCGGAGCAGGAAATGCCGCCTGGAAGAAATCGCTGCCTCGGTCGGATTCACGAACATCAATACATTCCGCAGGGCTTTTGTGAAACATGCGGGGGAAATGCCGAGCAAATTTTATGAAAAGCTCTGATCCGCGCAGGCAGGGCCTGTCAGTTTTAAAATCTCACCCGGAGATTTTGGCGGCTGAAGGTGAGAATCTGTTTCTTGCAAACAGCCTCTAAATGTGCCTTAATGGAATAAACGGAGCCGATATCAGCCGTTTGCTATAGCGATAGTATAGCGATAGAATTACCCTGCGCAGGAAAAGAAAACACAACTGATATTTCATTCGCCGCGGGACGGCCGGAATGATTCCCGGGGCGAGCATGGAGAAAGGGGAATGAATGATGAGGAAAAAAGTATTGGCAATGCTGGTGGCAGGAGCAATGGTTCTTAGCGCTGTGGGATGCGGTCAAAATGCGGACAGTGGTCAGTCGTCGGGGGGACAGGCTGCTCAGGAGACTGAAACGCAGGCAAAAACCCAGACAGATACTCAGACGGATACTCAGACAGAGGCTCCGGCTGCAGAGGAAGCGGCAGAGGCAGATGGTGTCGCTTATCCGCTGACGGAGGATGTGACACTGACGATGGCCGTGGTTGCTAACGCGGCGATCTCAGCGAATTATCCGGATATTTCGGAAACGCCATTCTGGAAGGCCTGGCAGGAAAAAACCGGCGTTAAGCTGGAACTGATCCCCGTTCAGGATAATGAGGCATTAAAGCTGCTTTTCGCCAGCGGGGAATTGCCGGATATCATCTATGGAGTGAATCTTTCAACCGTTTATGCGGGCGGCCCTTCCCGGGCAGTCACCGACCAGGTGGTCCTGCCGCTGAACGACTATATGCAGTATGCGCCTGATCTGGCGGCCATACTGGATTCGAATGAAAATTACCGGAAAGTGATCACGACCGAAGAAGGCAGTATCATTGGTTTTCCGTTTATTGCGGAGGATGAGTATCTTTTAACCAGTCAAGGTATAATCATCCGCGAGGACTGGCTGGAAGACTTAGGAATGGAAAAGCCTGAGACACCGGATGAGCTGTATGAAGTGCTGAAGGCGTTTAAGGAAAAGAAGGGGGCGGAGATACCCATGTCCTGCGATGCGTGGGCGGTCAGGACGTTGCTTGAGTATGGCAATATTGCCAGCGGTTTCGGTCTGCCGGGAACACGGCTCTACCAGGTAGAAGGGACGGTTCACTACGGATATGCGGAGCCGGAGTATAAAGATGCCTTGGCGTACATGCACAAATTATATGAGGAAGGGCTGTTGGATCCCAATTTTGCGACGCTGGAGAAAACTACGTTGTATGCCAATATGTATGAAGGGCGCACCGGTCTTACGCATGGGGCGGCCGGAAGCAGTATCGGAACCTATATGAATGAAATGAAACAGACGCATCCGGATTCCCCGTTTTCCGTAACCGGATCGCCGACCCTTGCGGCCAACAAAGGGGAAAGGGGAATCGGCCGCAATATGATTTATCCGGTGTCAGGAAGCGTAACGTTCATCACGCCTCAGTGTAAAAACATAGAGGCTGCTGTGAAGTTCCTGAACTATGGCTACACACAGGAAGGGCACGACTTTTTCAATTTCGGCGTGGAAGGCGAGAGCTATACCGTAGAAGAAGGAAAAAGGATCTATACGGATTGGATCACCAGTAACCCTGACGGCTGGACCATGCAGCAGGCCCTGGCAGCTTATACCCGATCCTGGTTAAATGGTCCCTTTGTGCAGGATCGCGGATATATGGAACAATATGCAGCGCTCCCGCAGCAGCAGGAGGCCATTAACACATGGATCGACAACGACGGCGACCAGTATATTATGCCGCCTGTCACAGTCACGGCGGCGGACAATGCGGAGTATGCCAGAATTTCCACGGAAATCTCTACTTATGTGAATGAGATGCAGATCAAATACATTACCGGAGCGGAATCCCTGGATACTTTTGAAACCGATTATCTTCCGACGCTTGAGGCCCTCGGGGTAGACAGGTACATTGAACTGACGCAAAACGCGCTCGATGCATTTAATGCCAGATGAGTTGAAAAATGAGGGCCGGCCTTGGCCGGTCCTCATTTTATAAATAAGATAAGATTGGGGGTGTGAATATGAAGAAAAAAAGCGGTTCCCTGGGAAACGTACTGAAAAAAGATATGAAACGCTATTGGCAGGCATATCTGATGGTGCTGCCGGTAGTAGTATTTTATCTGCTGTTCTCTTATAAGCCTATGTACGGGATCCTGATTGCCTTTAAGGACTATAGTCCTGCTGCCGGGGTCTGGGGCAGCCCCTGGGTCGGTCGTCACGGCATGCAGAATTTCATTGACTTTTTTGGGTCCTATTATTTCAGGCGCATCCTGAAAAATACAGTCGTACTCAGCTTAAGCAGTCTGGTTTTCGGCTTTCCGGCGCCCATTATCCTGGCGCTTCTGCTCAATGAAGTAAAAAATGAGAGATTCAAGCGTGTCACACAGACGATCTCCTATCTGCCGCATTTCATTTCTTTGGTGGTTATCTGCGGCATGATCAAGATGTTTGTCGCCAATACGGGCATCATAACCCAGTTTTTGGGGCTTTTTGGTTTCCAGCCGACGAACCTGCTTGGCAAGTCCCAGTATTTTCCGGCGATCTATGTCCTGAGCAATATCTGGGCGGGCATGGGGTGGGATTCCATTCTGTATCTGTCGGCGCTTTCGGGGATCGACCAGGATCTGTATGAGTCGGCCAGAATCGACGGGGCAGGACGGTGGCAGCAGACAATTCATGTCACGCTGCCGGGCATATCGGCCACCATCATTATCATGCTGCTCATGCGGCTTGGCTCGCTGATGAACGTGGGGTATGAAAAGATCATTCTATTGTATAATGAAGGGATTTACGAGACCGCGGACGTGATCTCCACGTTTGTATATCGTTACGGCCTTTTAAACGGTCAGTGGGGATACAGCGTGGCGGTGGGTCTGTTCAATTCCGTAATCAATTTCATCATTATCCTGTTTTTTAACCGGCTGAGCAGGAAACTGGCGGACGTGAGCCTGTGGTAGGAGGGGACTATGAAAAAAAGGAATCTATTTGATCTGCTGAACACGCTTTTTATGCTCTTTATCATTTTCATTATGCTCTATCCTTTTTATCATGTGGTTATGGCGTCCTTCAGCGATCCGGCAAGAATATCCTACTATACGGGAATTCTTCTGTGGCCGTTAAAACCCTATACGACGGAAGCGTATCGGGTTGTCTTCGCCAATCCGCTGATCTTGAGCGGGTACCGCAATACGCTGTTCGTCCTGATAGTCGGCACCGGCCTCAATCTCATTATGACGATGCTGGGCGCTTATTTTTTGACGCTGAAAGGTCCGCTGTTTAAAAATGCCATTACGTTTATGATCATTTTCACGATGTATTTCTCAGGCGGCCTGGTGCCCGCATATCTGAATGTGCGGGATCTGGGACTCTACAACAGTTTGTGGGCACTGATTGTTCCGGGCGTGATTGGCACCACGAACCTGATTATTTTGCGGACAGCTTTTGCCGGCGTGCCGGAGAGTCTGGTGGATTCCGCCATGCTGGACGGCGCGTCCCACCCGCAGATCCTGTTTCGGATCATCGCGCCCTTGAGCAAGGCGACGCTGGCCGTCATGGTGATCTATTATGGCGTTGGCCATTGGAATTCCTGGTTTGGCGCGTCCATTTACCTGCAGAACAGCAAACTCTTCCCGCTGCAGCTTGTGGTGCGGAATTTTCTCCAGGAAGCGGGATCCCAGTCGGATATGGCCTCTTATGCGGAGATGATTAAATATGCAATGATTGTGGTCTCTACGGCTCCTGTTCTGGTGATCTATCCTTTTTTTCAGAAATATTTCACCAAAGGCGTCATGGTGGGGGCGATCAAAGGTTAGGATGTGGGGAAGGCCGCGGCCTTTCACCGCTATCGGATAAAAGCCGGCAGCTGTTATCGCTTGCGGCGAGGAGGGAAGCGTTGTGAAATATCAAATTAAAATCGGATTGCTGCCCATGCGGCGCAATACGACAGACAGGCCGAGAGGAACTTTCCTTACGTGGTATTCTGCGGAGGAACGGGGGAAAAGGTTCGTTTCCTATCTGGAGGAGAATTTTTCCAGTGAGGAAGTGAAATTCGTGGACACAAAGGGACTGGGCTGCAGGGATCTGATCTATGACGAAGATTCGGCCGACGCAGCCGCGGAGCGCTTCCTGCGGGAAAAGGTGGATGCGATTTTCCTCATAAATACGAATTTCGGCAACGAGGAGGCCGCGGCGGACATCGCGAAAGCGGTCGGAAAGCCGATTGCGCTCTGGGCGCCTTTGGATGACGAATATTATGTGGACGGTATGCGTCCGACGGATTCGCAGTGCGGACTGTTCGGAGTCTCCCGCCAGATGCAGCGCTATGGGATTCCGTTTTCTCATATTCCATGCTGCCGCGTAGAGTCGGATGAATTCCGGGATGGGTTTGAACGGTTTGCCCGGGTGGTATGCATGGTGAAAAACTTCGGCGGGCTTAGGATCGGGCAGGTTGGGATACGCCCCGCGCCATTCTTTTCCGTCATCTGGAATGAGGGAGAGCTGATGCAGCGGTTTGGGCTTCGCATTGTGCCGGTCAACCTTGCGGTTCTGCAGGATCGGTTTCTCAGGACGAAGGAGGAAAAGCCGGAAGAGATCGCGCAATTCGCGAGGGCTTTCCGCGATCGTTTTCAGATGGACGAGCTGACGCCTCCGTATCTGGAGCGCATGGCCTGCCTGGCGCTTACTTATATCAGAATATTTGAGGAATTCCATCTGGATGTCATCAGCGCGGAATGCTGGACGGCGACGCCGGTTATGTTCGACGGGCTTGCGCCCTGCGCGGTGTATGGTCTCCTGAATGACCTTGGCTATCTGATCAGCTGCGAGAGCGATATGCACTGCGCGATCATGATGTCTCTTCTGTCTGCGGCGTCCTTTGGTAAGAACAGGCCGTTTATGGGAGAATTTACAGTACGCCATCCGCAGAACAGGAATGCGGAGCTTCTGTGGCATTGCGGCCCGTTCCCGCTGTCTGTCAAGGATCCGGACGTCAGCGCGCGTCTCGTGAACCAGAGAGAGTGGTTTAAGGTCAAAGAGGGAACCTACACGGTGGCCAGGCTCGATCAGGACAACGGCAGATATACGATGCTTGCGGGATGCTGCCGCAGCGTGCCCGGACCACAGACGCATGGAACCTACCTATGGGGAGAGTTTACCAACCTGCAGGCATGGGAGGACAGGCTTCTGGACGGTCCTTACATACATCACTTCGTGGAGATGGAAGGCGATTACACGAAAGAACTGCGGGAGTTCTGCAGATATTTCCCGAACGTGCAGATGGATGAAAGCCTGCGGAAGCTGTAGAGACGGCAAATGCTTTCAGGAAAGGTGATGCTGTGCGGGCGAGCGGGAAAGCGCGTTCTGACGACATGGCAGGAGCGGTATGCAAAAAATGGAGGAGAAAAGAGATGCGGGGAAATGATTTTCTGAACGCAATGATCCTGACGGAACTGGAAGACGCGGTTGGCGAGAAGAACTGTTCCGTCAGGGAGATCGATAAAGTTACGCACAGCGTGGACTATTACTGGCTCTCACGTATGTGGGCCGACCGGGGGCGCAAGATGCCGGAGGCGGATTTCGTCGTGGCCCCAAAGGATGCGAAGGAGACATCCAAGGTTTTGAAAATTGCCAATTATTATAGGATCCCGGTCACGACCTGGGGCGGCGGAGGCGGTACCCAGGGAGGCGCGATCCCTGTCTGCGGCGGCATTGTTCTGGATACGAAGCGGATGAATGAGATCTATGAGGTGAACACGGACGGCATGTACATCGAGTGCGGGACCGGCTCCATCTACAAGCATATCGAATGGGCGGCCAATGAGGCAGGGAAAGCGACCATGCATTATCCCTCGTCTCTGACGTGCTCCACGGTGGGCGGCTTCCTGGCGCATCGGGGGATCGGCGTTGTGTCTACCAAATACGGCAAGATCGACGACATGGTTCTGAAGATGGAGGTTGTGCTTCCCAACGGAGACATCATTGAAACGTCCCCCGCGCCCAAGCACGCGGCCGGACCGGATCTGAACCAGATCTTCATCGGGTCGGAGGGTACACTGGGGATCATCACGAAGGCGCAGATACGCATTTATGACCAGCCGGAGACAAGGCGCTTCAGGGGTTTTTTGTTCCAGGATCTGACCGGTGCGTTTCAGGCGGCCAGGGAACTGCTGCAAAAATTCAAGCCCTCCGTCATGCGTCTGTACGATCCGTCGGAAACCTCGACTCTGATCAAGAAGATCATCGGGGTCGAGGCGGACGGCGCTTTTATGAATGTCGCCTATGAGGGCGTGAAGGAAATGGTGGACGTGGAGGAGAAAATCCTGTTTGAGACTTTCCGGAAGTATGGAGCCAGGGATCTTGGCAGCGAGTACGGGGAAAAATGGTGGGATGAGAAAATCACGTTTTTCTATCCCGGCCACATGATGGACCTTCCCCAAATGTTCGGAACGATGGATACCATCGCGCCTTATGACAAGATTGAGAAAATATACTGGGAGATGAAACATGCGGTGGAGAGCAGCTTTCCGCAGGCCCGCTTCATCGCGCACTTCTCCCACTGGTACGAATGGGGCGTCATGCTTTACGACAGATTCATCATTGACGGAAAGGACGTGCCGGAGGATCCGATCGAGGCGCTTCGGCTGCATCAGAAGATCTGGACAACGGGAGTGCGGACGGCGCTTGCGAACGGAGGCGTGGTGAACGATCATCACGGCGTGGGTATTAAGTTGGGGCGCCTGATGAAAGAGCAATATGGACCGGCCATGCAGGTGTTTGAGGGATTGAAGAAGACTCTGGATCCCAATGGCATTATGAACCCGTTTAAGCTTGGCTTGTGACGAGACGAGGTGAACGATATGACAAAAAATGTTGAAAAACATGTGGATTCCTGCAGATTTTGCTGGATGTGCCGCCATATTTGCCCCATCGGTAATGCCACTGGGCAGGAGCGCAATACGGCGCGTGCAAGGGCACTCGGCCTGTCTTTGGTGAACCGCGGGGCCCTGGGGCTTGAGGAAGTCATTGACAATTTGTATGAGTGCGCCTGTTGCGGCGCATGCACGAAAGAGTGCGTGACCGGATGGGATCCGGTGCTGTTTGTGAAGCAGGCACGTCTGGAGTGCGCGCTTGATGGTGTGCTGCCGGACTATATTGAGAAGCTGGTGAATAACTGCATCGAGCGTCAGAATGCTTATGGCGTTCTGGAACTGGATGAGGCGCTTAAGGACGCGATAGCCGCTCATGCGCAAAAAACAGGGACGCTTTTGTTTCTGGGTGTAGACGCCCGCTGCCGTGTCCCGAATGCGGCGCGCGACGCAATCCGCCTCCTGGAAAAGGCAGGAGTGGTTTTTACGGTTCTTGACGAGGAGCCGCCATCCGGTCAGCAGATGGATTATCTGATCGGCAGGGCCGAGGAAACTAAGGGCCAGATGGAGAACTGCGCGAAGACCCTGAATGCGTTTGAGAATGTGGTCGTCTATGATCCCCAGGACGCGAAAGTTTTTAAACGCGAGTATAAGGAGCTGGGGATCGCGCTTTCCTGCGGCGTCGAGACATTCCCCACCTTTCTGGCCGGCTTGTTAGATCAGGGAGTTCTCAAGGGGAGCAATGAGAAAATTGCCGCCGTCTATCAGGATCCTTTCGAACTTTCCAGAGATTTGGGGGAAACCGACGCTCCCAGAAAGGTCGTTTCTGCCTATGCCAGATACAGCGAGATGCTGATGCATGGGAAGGATACAATGTGGGCGGGCAATCTCCTGATGAGAGAATGGATGCCGGATGTGATGAAGGACGTGGCAAGGATGCGGATTCAGAATGCGAAGGGTGTGGGCGCGGCTGCCATCGTGACAGCCAGCGTTTCCGAATATGCGTCCCTGAAGGCGGCGGCTGATCCGGACATGCAGATCTTGTCTCTGGAGGAACTGATCCTTGCCGCGGAAGAGAAGAATACGCCTGTTTCGGGCACGGATGGAGGGACGGTGTATGCTGGTCAGCCTGAGTGAGATTTTGGAACTGGCGCAGAGAGGACGTTTCGCGATCCCTGCGTTTAATGTCTATAACATGGAGACCGTCATGGGAGCTGTCGCGGCGGCCGAGGAAGCGAAAGCGCCGGTTATCCTGCAGGTCTATGCCCGTTTGTTTAAGGAGGGCGGAGGCTACTATCTTTCGCCGGTGATCCTGGCCGCAGCCAGACGCGCGAGGGTTCCGGTGTGTTTTCACCTGGACCATGGCCCGTCCATGGAAGAGGTGGAGAGAGCTCTCCGATACGGTGCGACCGGGATCATGTTCGACGGCTCCCTGCTGCCTTATGAGGAGAATATGAAGGCTACCGCGTACGCCGCCGCGCTGTGCCGCTATGCCGAGGTGCCCGTGGAGGGAGAGTTGGGGCATATCGGAAGTGTGAACGACGATGGCATGGATGTATTTACGGATCCGGCGGAGGCGGCTTGGTTTGCCCGACAAACCGGGGTCAGCGCTCTGGCCGTTCTGGTGGGGAATGCCCACGGGAGATATAAAAAGGAACCCAGGCTTGATGTTGGACGCATAGCCGCCATATCGGAGGCGACAGGTCATTTGCCGCTGGTGCTTCATGGGGGCTCCGGCATTCCGGACGGGCAGATCCGGCAGGCGATCGATGCGGGCATCCGCAAGATCAATTTTGGAACAGATGTCTGTTATTCATTCCTGGACGCCGTACAGGAGGGATTTCAGGATCCGAAGAGGAGCATCGCTATCGATCTGTTCATGAAAGCTCCGACAGAGTCGGTGAAAGCGTTCTGCCTGAAAAAAATAAGCCTGCTCGGCGCAAATGGTGCGGTGTGATGAAAGAAAAGAGAGATACGAGGCTCATCGGCCTTGGGGCCTGTGTGATGGATACGCTGATCACTTTGCCCGCGTACCCGAAAGAGGACACGAAACTTGGCGCGAAGGACAGCCGGATATCCGGTGGAGGACCAGCGGCGACCGGCACTGTCGCCGCCGCCGCGCTGGGCGTGCCGTCCGGATTTATCGGCGTGCTGGCCGAGGGAGAGAGCGGCAGCTTTCTGCGGGATGATTTCTTAAGATTCGGGGTGGATGTAACCCATGTAAGGATGAAACCCGGATACAGAGGCTTCACCTCCAGCATCTGGCTGGCAGAGGATAAGGCAACCCGGACGTGCGTGTTCGATAAAGGAAACCTCCCGCCGCTAATCCTGGATGAGGGGATGAGAGAGGCGGTCTCGCGGGCAGATCTTTTACTGATCGACGGCAATGAGCTGGAGGGGGCGAAAGAAGCGTGCAGGATCGCGAGGGAAAGCGGAACGCGTATCCTGTATGACTGCGGGGGAATGTACGAGGGAGTGGAGGCGCTCCTCGGGATGACAGACGTGATGATTCCTTCGGAAGAATTTGCGGCGGGAATGACCGGAAGCCGCGACGCGAGGGAGGCGGCAGTCCGTCTCTATGAGACATATCATCCGGCTGTGGTGGTGGTCACCTGCGGAGCGAGAGGCGGCGTTTTCTATGACGGCGCGAGAATCTCGGAATATCCGGCCTTTCCCGTGAGGGCGGTGGACACCAACGGATCGGGGGATGTGTTCCACGGTGCGTTTGCAGCGGCGATCCTAAAGGGAATGGCATGGGAGCAGTGCTGCTGTTTTGCAAGCGCCGCGGCGGCGCTGAAGTGTATGGGACTTGGCGCCAGGGAAAGCGTGCCGAGGGAAGAGAAAGTTCTGCGCTTTTTGGAGGAACGGGGGATCAGGCTGTAGGGGCCGGAAATGAGGTCTGGTGCGGAAAGGAGACCGTTTGGCATGAATTATCTGCTGGGAATCGATTTCGGGGGCGGCTCGTCCAAAGCTACGCTGATTGACACGGCGGGACATATCGCGGCGGAAAATTCCGTGGAATATCCTACCTGCTATCCCCATCTGGGCTGGTGCGAGCAGAACTGCGATGACTGGATTAAGGCGCTTGGGGAAAATATCAGAGGGCTTCTGGAAAAAAGCGGGGCCGCACCGAGCTCTATCTTAGGCGTCGCTTTGGATTCCGCCACGCATACCTGGGTCATGTGCGGCGATGATTTCAGGCCGCTTAGACCCGCCATACACTGGACAGACTCCCGCGCAATACGGCAGGCGCGCTTCCTGAATGAGACGTACGGTGAGCGCATTTTTGAAATATGCTATCATCGGCCTGACACCATATGGACGCTGCCGCAGCTTCTGTGGGTGAGACAGGAGGAACCGGCGCTTTTTACGCAGATACGGCACATTTTCTTTGAAAAGGACTATATCCGCTATTGGCTGACCGGCAGATACGGCACGGATTTTATAGAGGCCCAGGGCAGTATGCTGTTTGACTGCGCGCAGGAGAAATGGTCGGATGAGCTTTTGGGCATTGCGGGCATTTCCGAGGACGCGCTGCCGCCGATCGGCAGGCCCGCGGACATTGTGGGAGGCGTGACGAGAGAGGCGGCGGAAAAGACCGGCCTGCAGGCCGGGACGCCGGTAATCTGCGGCACCACGGATACGGTTCTGGAGGTGTTTGCGTCCGGCACGATCCGCCCGGGCGACATGACCGTGAAACTGGCGACGGCGGGAAGAATCTGCGTGGTCACGAGGCGGCCTTACCCGAACCGGAATCTGGTAAATTATGCCCATGTGATATCCGGATTATGGTATCCGGGGACGGCTACGAAAGCGGCCGCGGCCTCCTATCGCTGGTACCGGGACACGTTCGGTGGCGATTATGAGTCTCTGAACAGCGGCGCAGAGGAGGTTCCCGTGGGCTGCGAGGGCCTGCGCTTCCATCCATATTTAAACGGAGAGCTGACGCCGTATGCGGATCCTGCGCTTTGCGGCAGCTTCGTTGGAGTACGCTCCGCGCACACGAAAGCGCATTTTACCCGCAGCGTGCTGGAGGGGGTTTCCCTCTCTCTCCTGCATTCTAAGAAGACGCTGGAGGAGATTGGCATTTTCGGAAACGGAACGGCGACAGTCATCGGCGGCGGCGCAAAAGGAGAGCTTTGGAGGCAGATCACCGCGGATTGCCTGGGGATGAAGCTGGTTTTGACAGAAAGCAGCGATTCATCGTTGGGCTCGGCCATGCTGGCGGGCGTGGCAGCGGGCGTGTTCCCAACCTGCGAGGATGCGGTGAAGGCCTGCAGGAAGGTAAAGGGAGTGACCCTTCCAAATATGGAAAACCACAAAAAATATAAGGCCATTTTTGAGGAATATGTGGCGGTGCACGACGCGCTGGCCCCGATCTATGCGAGGCGGGAGGAAGCCGAATAGCGTCCTATCTCTCGCTTTGGGAGTCTGGCGGGCGGCAGCGAGGCTGTTTATGAAACAGGTGAGAAGATGAAAGTTGTGGTATGTGTGAAACCCACCGCGGACGGAGAGATCAATCCGTTCGATGCCAGCGCGTATGAGGCTGCGCTTCGGATCCCGGGCGCGGAAGTATCACTTCTGAGCATGGCCCCGGAGAAAGACGCGGCAATGCTCCACGCTTTAACAAGGCTGGGAGCCGGGCGCGCCTGTCTGCTCAGCGATAGGGATTTCGCGGGTGCGGACACTCTGGCTACCGCGTATACGCTGGCTAAGGCGATTGAGAAACTGAACGCGGAACTGATCCTGTGCGGGAGACAGAGCATGGAAGGGGATACGGCGCAGACGGGAGTCTCGCTTTCTGCCATGCTGGGTTTCTCGCTGATTCCGAACGTCATGGAGATACTTGAAACGAAAGAGAAAATCGTCTGTCGGACCAGGGAAACGGGACTGATGGAAGCGGCTTATCCTGCGCTGCTGACGGTTGAGCGGATTCATTCTCTGCGCCTTCCCAGCATCCGTTCTCAAAAGGGGGAGCTGATTCGGTGGGACCGCAGGGCAATCGGGGCGTCAAAAGAAAGGTGCGGCCTGGCAGGCTCCCCAACGAGGGTGGCCGCCTCGTTTCAGAACGAGGAGGGGAAGAGGCGCTGCCGGTTTGCGGATGTGAAGAGTCTGAACCGCCTGATCGACGCCGGGATACGCAAAGGCAGGAATGAGAGCATACAGGGCAGCGTCCGGAAGCAGTCGGGGATGAAGCTGAGAGAGGCATGGATTGTGGGTGAAGCGCCTTATGAAATGGCCGGCACGATCGCTGAGAATATCAGGATTGTGCCGCATGGAGAGGATGCCGGCGAGACGCTGTCGCGGGCGGCGGCATCCATTGTGGACCTGATTCGAAAAGAAAGGCCGGAAGTGGTCTTATGGGGCAGCGATGCCTGGAGCAAATCCGTCGCGCCCCAGGCAGCGGCGCTGCTTCAGACCGGCTTATGCGCGGACTGCACGGCACTGGAGACGGATGGGGAACGCCTGATTATGTACAGGCCTGCCTTTGGCGGCAATGTCATGGCCAAAATTATATGCCGTACGAATCCCCAGATGGCGACGGTGCGCGCCGGCCATGCGGGGAATGCGGAGGTGATATGTTCCCTGGGCAAAGGCGCGAAGGGGGCGCAGCAATACATAGAAGACTATGTCCGCAGAAAAAACAGGGAGAGCGGCGCTTTGGTGGGCGGCGGGGTGCACTGGGAGACTGCCGCGTCCAGGGGAGCCGTGGATCTGGAGATGCTTCCTTATGAAAAGCAGGTGGGAATGACCGGAAAAAAGGTTTCTCCTCTGGTCTACCTGGCGGTTGGGATATCGGGAGCCGTACACCATGTGGCGGGAATACAGCAGGCGGGAACTGTCATTGCGATCAACCCGGATCCGGATGCTCCGATTTTCTCTTACGCGGATTACGGAATTCTGGCGAGGGCGGAGGACGTGTTTTGGGATGCCATATAGCCGCTCATGCGGCGGTTTGGAATCATCGTAAAAAAGGAGGAAGACACAGATGAATCTCAAAAAGAAATATCAGAAACAAAGAGGTTATATGCCGCTTAGCACGATCGGGGAATCTTCCCTGAAACGCCTGGAGTTCGGAATCATCGAGCTGGGCGACGGCGAATTGACGACGTATGATACCAAAGACCGTGAAACTGCGTTTATTCTGCTGGAGGGACACTGCACGGTGCGCTTTGACGGGGATGTGTGGGAGAATATCGGAAACCGCGAGACGGTGTTTGAGAACAAACGTGCCGTAAGCTTTTATATGCCCATCGGACAGACGCTGACGGTGGAGGGAGTCGGGCATGTGAAGATCGCGGTCTGTGGAGCCGTCACGAAGGAGAAAAGCATACCGCAGCTTTTGCCGGAGGAGCATGTGGTTTTAAAGAGGCTTGGCATACAGCCATGGGAGAGAGAAACGAGTTTCATTATTGATGAAAATTCCAACGCGAAAGAATTGACTGTCGGAGAAGCCTATGTAACGCCCGGAAATTGGGCCGGATTTCCGCCGCACAAGCATGATGAGGATAACATGCCTGCCGAATGCGTCGCGGAGGAGATCTATTATTTCCTGTTTGAGCCGGAACAGGGCTTCGCTGTCCAGTGCGCGTATACTTTGGACGGCTCTTTGGATGAGACTTACCGGGTAAAAAATGACGAGCTGGTAGAGTTCCCCTATGGGTATCATACGACGGTCAGCACGCCCGGTTATTCCACGTATTTTCTTTGGATGATGGCAGGGGATTATCAGGGTTTTTACCGGTCTTTGGATCCGGAGCACGTTTGGGTATCTGAATTGGAAAATAAGAAATCAGAGAAGGATGAATGATAAATAGAGGCAATGAGAGAAAAAATAAAATTGACGGATGGATGGGTTTTTCATCAGGGCGATATCGGGCAGTATGAGCCTCGTGACAAGGGCGCTGTATATATGCAGGCAAAGACCGAGGCAAAGCGAATCGGTCCTGCTTCTTGGCATTTCAGGGATGTTCCGGACGATTTCTCCGCGGATCGTGAACTGTCCGCCACGCATTGGGAGCGCGTGCGCGTGCCCCATGATTATATCATCGCCCAGAAACCGGATCGGAAGAATAATTTTGCCCTGGGCGGCTTTCATTATGAAAATGCCTGGTACCGCTATCATTTTCATTTGACGGACGCAGACCGGGACAAAAGGATATCCTTTTATTTTGAGGGAGTGGCAACGCATTGCGTTGTTTATGTGAACGGCTGCACCCTCTGGAAAAATGAATGCGGTTATACTTCCTTTGAAGTGGACGTCACGGACTTCGTGTCCTTTGCGGAGGATAATGTCGTCGCAGTCTATGTGGATGCCGTCAGCCAGCATGAGGGATGGTGGTATGAAGGGGCTGGCATCTACAGGCCGGTGTGGATGATCAAGACGGAACTGGTATCCGTGGATCTTTATGGGGTTTATGTACATCCGGAGAAAAAAGCAGGTTCCTGCTGGAACGTTCCGGTCGAAGTCACCGTGCGCAATGATACTATGGAAGAAAAAACGGTCAGGATTGAAACGATGATTCTGGATCCCATGGGAAACGTGGCAGCTGTTCTGGAAGCCTGCGGGACTGTGGCCTTGAAAGACAAAGAAACATTTTTTATGATCGGCGAGGTGGCGGAACCGCTGCTGTGGGACGTAGAGAATCCGCGGCTTTATACGGCGTTCACGCGGATTTATGAGGAGGAAATCCTTCTGGATGAAACCAGCGACCGATTTGGCTTCCGCACGCTTCAATTTGATGCGGAGAAGGGCTTCTTCCTAAACGGGAAGCATGTATATTTGAAGGGAGTAAACTGTCATCAGGATTATGGACTGACCGGGAAAGCTGTGCCAGAGAGAGTGCAGTATTACAGGCTGAGGCTTTTGAAAGAAATGGGAGCCAACGCTTTCAGGACGAGTCATTATCCTCACAGCCAGATCACGATGGATGCCCTGGACGAAATGGGATTCCTGGTTCTGGATGAGACCAGATGGTTTTCCTCCAGCGAAGAAGGCAAGCGTCAGTTGGAAATGCTTGTAAAACGGGATCGGAACCATCCATGCGTGATCCTTTGGTCCATCGGCAACGAGGAACCGTTTGCTGTGGAGGACAGAGGACTGCGGATCAGCCGCTCGTTGTCGGCGTTGGTGAAAAAGCTTGATGGGACTCGCCCGGTGACAGCCGCGATCGATCGTGAGCCTTCGAAAGCGGTATCCGTAAAAGCGCTGGATGTCCTGGGAATCAATTATCATTTGGATGAATATGAGCCCACGCATAAAAAATATCCGAAGCTGCCTCTTGTTGCTACGGAATGCTGTGCGACCGGCACGACAAGAGGATGGTATTTCGCGAGTAATGCGGATAAGCAGTATCTGCCCGCTTATGACAGGGATGTTGATGAATTGTTTTTGAGCCGGGAGAGAACGTGGAAGTTTTTGAAGGCGCATCCCTATATTATGGGATGCTTTCAGTGGGACGGGATTGAGCACCGGGGCGAGGCTGTCTATCCGAGGCTGTGTTCCCAGTCTGGCGCGCTGGATCTGTATTTACAGAAGAAAGACGCGTTCTATCAGAATCAATCCCATTGGACGGATGCGCCGATGGCACACCTTCTTCCGCACTGGAACTGGGAAGGCCGTGAGGGCGAGGAGATTCGTGTCGTGGCATATACGAACTGTCAGGAACTGGAACTGTTTCTCAACGGCGTATCCCGGGGAAGAAAGCGGATCGAACCTTATGGGCATGGCGAATGGAATGTGGCCTATGCGCCGGGTACGCTGGAAGTGAAAGGATATCGCGCAGGGGAAGCAGTCTGCTCCGATCGGGTGAAAACATCCGGCGCGCCGGCGCGGCTCAGACTGCGCCTGGAAGATGACGGTATCAAGGCAGACGGAGAGGATGTAGCCATTCTGACATGCTGCGTCGAGGATGCAGACGGCACCGTGGTTCCGGACGCCGCGCCTTATGTTTCTTTTTTTACAAATGAATTCGGCTCCATATTGGGAACGGGTTCCGATATTTCTGATCAGACGCCGCCTGCGTGCAGTGAGAGAAAAATGCGGGCCGGGCTGATCAGCGTGGCGGTACGTGCGGGAAAAACAAAAGGTATGCTCAGAGTCTGGGCGAAAGCGGACGGACTGGCCATGGCGAGCCTGGAGGTTCCGCTTCTGTGAAGCCTGGACGCGAAATGTGTAATACTTATTTTTCCAGATGACTTGCAATCCCGAATGGAATGCGCTATACTAACCTCAGGCTCACAACACACCAACGATATGGGTTTTCGTATCGGACAGGAGGGATTGCAATGATAGAAGCAACGAGCTGTGGCGGTGTGGTGATATTTCGAGGTAAGATTCTTGTGTTGTATAAGAACTATAAAAACAAATACGAGGGTTGGGTGCTGCCGAAAGGGACTGTAGAAGCGGGTGAGGATTATAAAGAGACGGCGCTCAGGGAGGTCCGGGAGGAGACCGGGGTCGCCGCGTCGATTATCAAGTATATCGGAAAGAGCCAGTATTCCTTTAATACGCCGCAGGATATGGTGGAGAAGGATGTGCACTGGTATCTGATGATGGCAGACAGCTACTACAGCAAGCCACAACGTGAGGAGTATTTCATGGATTCGGGCTATTATAAATTCTATGAAGCCTACCATCTTCTGAAATTTGCCAACGAGAAGCAGATTCTGGAAAAAGCCTACAACGAATATCTGGAATTAAAAAAGAATAATTTGTGGGGTTCCAAGAAATACTTTTAAGGAGCGCGTACAGAGGACATTCCTGGCGGGATGTCCTTTGCTTCGCTTATCGGACAGATAACGACAGATTATGGGAGAGGAGCGGCAGCGTATGTATAAAAAAGGAGACAGCGAAACTTATGGGGAGCTTAAGCCGTATCTGGACAGGCTCATGGCGCTTCATACGGCCCAGGTTCTGTTTGGCTGGGATCAGCAGACCCAGGCGCCAAAGGAAGCCAACCCGCGCACATCCGCGGTGATCGGCATCCTGTCCGGGGAGTATTATCGGACGGTAACCGATGAACGGCTGAAAACGCTGAAAGAAGCCTGTGAAAAGGACGCGGGGCTGACAGATACGGAGGCCGCCATTGTGCGGGAATTGGGCGACACGATGGAGAAGCTGTCCTGTATTCCGGAGAAGGAATACAGGCAGTTTGCCGAGCTGACCGCCAGGGCCGCGGCAGTTTGGGAGAAGGCGAAGAAGGAAAAGAACTTTGAAGCCTTCGCGCCGACACTGAAAGAGATTCTGAATATTCAGAAGCATTTTGCTTCCTGCCGCGCGAAGAACGGAGAGAAGCTTTACGATGTGATGCTTGGCGGTTATGAGAAGAATTTTGATATGGAATGTCTCGACCGGTTTTTCGGCAGGCTCCGTGAAGTTATCGTGCCGTTTGTGAAAAAGCTGACGGAGAGCGGCGTCCGGATCGACGACAGTTTCCTGACAGGGGATTTTAGCGAGGAAAAGCAGGCGCAGATTGCAAGGTTTGTGGCCGGATACGTTGGATTTGACTTCCAAAGGGGCGTCCTGGGCGTCAGCGCCCATCCGTTCACGATGAGCCTTCACAACCGTGACGTGCGTATGACCACGGCCTATAACAATCACGTGGACGACGCCATTTTCTCGGTGATTCACGAGGCGGGCCACGCGATGTATGAGCTTCATATCCCCGACGAGCTGACGCAGACGCTTGTCGGAACCGGGACGTCTATGGGGATGCACGAGTCGCAGTCCCGTTTCCTGGAAAATGTGATCGGACGCAGCCGTGCCTTCTGGGTTCCGGTCTATCCCAAGCTTGCGGAGGTCTTCCCTGAGCAGCTGTCGGGTGTGTCGTTGGACGATTTTGTCCGCGCGGTCAGCAAGGTCCAGCCAGGACCGATCCGTACGCAGGCGGACGAGCTGACCTATCCGATTCACATTCTGATCCGGTATGAGCTTGAGAAAATGCTGGTGGAGGAGGATTTGCCCGTCTGGGATATTCCGGAGGTGTGGGCAGGCAAGTACGAAGAATATCTGGGCGTCCGCCCGGAAGACGCGTCGGAAGGCGCGCTTCAGGATATCCACTGGAGCCAGGGTTCCTTCGGCTATTTTCCGTCCTACGCTTTGGGAAGCGCCTTCGCCGCGCAGTTCTATTCGCACATGCGCCGAACGATGGATATCGACGCGCTGCTGGAAAAGGGCGACTTGTCGCCGATCTGGGAGTATCTGCGGGAGAATGTCCACCGGTACGGAAAGATGAAGACAAGCCGGCAGATTCTTAAGGACGCGACAGGAGAGGATTTCAATCCGCAGTACTATATCGATTACCTGCTGGAAAAGTATGGAGGGCTTTATCAGGTTTCTGCATAGAAATACAAACAAAGCGTCACTGGCGCGTTTTTTGCATACTGACGTAATAAAGGGCCGCTTTTAGCGGCCCCCTTGGCGTATTACGTCAATATGGAATTTACTGATCCTCGTGCTTCAGATACAGATGTCTCGGAAGACCGTTTACCATCACGCACGGATAGTCGCCCTGGATCAGCGGGCTCACATAGTCGATGAAGTCCTCGGTCACATAGGTGCCGTCCTCTGTGATCCAGTTGCGCGGAACCAGCTTCTCGTCGTTGGCGATCCTGTGAACGTCGTATACGCCGGTGGCGGACTGGTACGGGTCGTTGGAGACACGGTCGATGACGACCATCATGCCGGAATCGCCCTCGTCGGCAGCCTTCACAGCGGCGCCGCCGACCATGAACGCCTCGTTGATGTCGGTGCGGGAAGCCAGATGGGAGGCGCTTCTCTGCAGGGTGGAGAACTCCACGGCGCGGGTCTTGCAGCCGATGGTGTGGGCGACAAGGTTCGCCAGATAGGTGGCGGAGCCGGTCAGCTGCTTATGTCCGAAGGCGTCCACATAATCGGAAGCGCCGCTGGCCTCGCTGACATAGGTGCCGTCCTTCAGCTTGATGCCCTCGGAGATAGCCACGAATACGGTGGGTTTCTTTTCAAGCAAAGATTTCACTTTCTCCAGGAACTTGTCGATGTCAAACGGAACCTCCGGCAGATAGATCAGATCTACGCCCTCGCAGTCCTCGCCCTTGGCCAGGGCGGCCGCGCCGGTCAGCCATCCGGCGTTGCGGCCCATAATCTCAATGATGGTCACCTGCTCCTTCTTGTAAGAGAAGCCGTTGCCGTCGCGGATGATCTCCTTGGTGGAGGTGGCAATGTATTTGGCGGCGCTGCCGTAGCCGGGAGTGTGGTCGGTCAGGGCCAGGTCGTTGTCGATGGTCTTCGGCACGCCGACGAACTTCTGGCTCGCGCCGGTCAGCATCGCGTAGTCGGACAGCTTCTTGATGGTGTCCATGGAGTCGTTGCCTCCGATGTAGATGAAGCATTCGATCTCCAGCTTGTCCAGAATCTCAAAGATTCTCTTGTAGATTTCCTGATCCTCATGGATTGCCGGCAGCTTATAGCGGCAGGTGCCGAGGAACGCGGACGGCGTGCGTTTTAAAATCTCGATGTCCAGCTCGTTCTTGATATAGTCGGACAGATCCACGTACTTCTCATCCAAAAGGCCCTGGATACCGTTGCGCATGCCGTATACTTTCTTCGCGCCGCGGTCGATGGCGGTGCGGAATACGCCCGCGAGACTGGAATTGATGACGGCGGTGGGGCCGCCTGACTGGCCTACGATCACATTACCATGCATAATCTTGTAACCTCCGTAAAAAATTTGTTTTGTCAAAATTTCTTTTGATACAATCGTTGCAGATTATACCACAATCAACAGCGAAAAACCAGCCTATAATTAAAAATATTTACGGGGTTTCGACATTATCTCGGCCGCCGCCGAAATATTTATCGAGAAAATAATTGATTTCAGCGCCGATAAAGAGGATACAGATGCAGATATAGAGCCAGAGCATCAATACGACCACGGCCGTCAGGCTCCCGTACATATAGGAATAGTTGCTGAAATTATCGAAATAAATGGAAAACAGCGCGGAGAACACGATCCATCCCAAGGTTGCGAACAGCGCCCCCGGCATCTGGCTTTTCAGCGTGTGATGTTTCAGCGGGAGCCATTTGTAGAGGCCGCTGAACACAACGATCAGCAGAAACAGCGTCGCGAAGGAGCGGAGGGAGTAGACCAGTCCGGCGAAATCTGTCAGCTTCGGGAACCATTTCACAATAAAGGAGTAGATTGCGCTGCCCAATACCAGCAGCAGAAGGCTTCCCACGCAGGCGATGATGAACAGTAGCGTATAGCCGGAGCTGATCAGACGGCGGATCAGATAACCTCGTTTTCCGGGGCTTTCGTAGACCCGGTTTAAGCCCTGCGCAATGCCGAGCATCCCGCGGGAAGCGGACCAGAGGGCCGCGATTGCGGAGATGGAGATGATGGTAGCGGGGGATTTGGTATAGAGATCGTCGATAATGCCAACTACCAGCGCGTCCAGCATATCGGGCATGATCGTGACCATAAGCTCCATCACATCCGACTTCTGGATCGCCGGAATCAGCTGAATCAGGGTCAGCAGGAGCATGATGAAAGGGAAGAACGAAATAATGATAAAAAAGGAAGACTGGGCGGCATACACGGTCACTTCGTCTTTTTTGTACTTATCGAAGATTTCTTTCGCGTAGACAATGAATGCGGCCATTGCTTTTCCTCCCGGTTTTAAGGCTGTCGGACAGACGCGGCGGCCGCCGCATCCGCTGACCTTCTGCTTTCCATGCAGGCGGGGCGCCGGTGACGCCCTGCCCGTTTTTATTATAACTGGAAATGAAAGATTTGAAAAGGTTTTTTCATTTGTGCGACATTTTGAAGATTTTACTGTTCTTTTCAGTAATAATATGGTAAGATATTGATTGTAGGTATACACAGACACTGCGCATAATATTTTATGCCGGTTCACGATGAGGGGTTACTATGAATGGGATGAGCAAGACAAAGTTTACGAAGCTGGAGAAGTACTGGATTCTCTATGATGTGGGCAACTCTGCCTTTACGCTTCTGGTAGCCACGATCCTGCCGATCTATTTTAACTATCTGGCGGGTCAGGGGGGAGTCTCGGAGGTGGACGCCATGGCTTACTGGGGCTATGCCATGTCGATTTCGACGCTGTGCGTCGCGGTGATCGGACCGGTTTTCGGAACGATCGCGGATACGGACGGATATAAGAAGCCGATCTTTACGATCTGTATGATGGTGGGCGTCATCGGCTGCGCGGCAATGTCGCTGCCGGTGCCGTGGATCGTGTTTCTGGCGATTTTCGTCATCGCGCGGGTGGGCTACGCGGCGAGCCTTGTGTTCTATGATTCCATGCTTTCGGACGTGACGGAGCCGGACCGGATGGATCAGGTGTCGTCTTCCGGGTACGCGTGGGGATACATCGGCAGCTGCATTCCGTTTATCATTAGCCTTCTGTTCGTTCTGGGCAATGAAAAGCTTGGCATCAGCATGGGCACGGCCATGATGATTGCCTTCTTTATCAACGCCTTCTGGTGGCTGGGCGTAACGCTTCCGCTTTTAAGAAATTTCAAGCAGAGACACGGGATCAAGAAGCGGGCCCATCCGGTTCGGGAGAGCTTCGCCCGCCTGGGACGGGTTTTTAAGGATCTGAAAGGGCATAAGCCGATCTATCTGTTCCTCCTGGCGTTTTTCTTCTATATTGACGGCGTCTATACGATCATCGATATGGCTACGGCCTACGGAAGCGCGATCGGCCTGGATACCACGGGACTTCTGCTGGCGCTTCTGGTGACGCAGATCGTGGCGTTCCCGTTCGCGATCCTCTTTGGCTGGGCGGCGAAGAAATATAAGAATACCAATCTGATCAAGCTGTGTATTTTCTGTTATTTCCTGATCGCGCTCTTTGCGATTCAGCTGGACAAGCAGTGGGAGTTCTGGTTCCTGGCGGTGTGCGTCGGAATGTTCCAGGGCGGTATCCAGGCGCTGTCGCGGTCGTATTTTGCGAAGATCATTCCGCCGGAAAAATCCGGGGAATTCTTCGGAATCTTCGATATCTGCGGCAAAGGGGCGGCATTCATCGGCACGGCGCTGGTCGGCGCTATGACCCAGCTGACGCAGAACCCTTCAAGCGGCGTCGGAATGCTGGCGCTTTTGTTTGCGGCGGGCTTTGTGGTGTTCGGAATGGCGGCGAAGGCGGCGAAGGCCTGAATATGCGACCGTGAAACACGGAACGTCGGATAGAACCGATTATGACAGACAGGGAGATTTTTTAAGATGGACGCACGTACATTTATCGATATCATGCGGACGACAGGCCGCTTAAAGGATATGACCAGGCATTCCTGGACAGCCGGAGGGCGGCATGAGAGCGTGGCGGAACACACCTACCATCTGCTGATGATGGCGTATTTCTGCCGGGACGAGTTCCCGGAGGCGGATATGGTGCGGGTTATGGAAATGTGCCTGTTCCACGACATGGGGGAAGCGTTTACCGGAGATATCCCCACCTTCGTGAAAACGGACGCGGATGAGGAAAAGGAAGCGCGGCAGACGGCGGCCTGGATCGATACGCTGCCGGAGGGATACCGGGAGCAGGTGCGCGGCCTCTTCGCGGAGATGGAGGCGATGGAGAGCACGGAGGCGCGGATCTACAAGGCGCTCGACAAGCTGGAGGCGGTGATCCAGCACAATGAGGCGGATATCGCGACCTGGCTTCCGCTGGAATATCAGCTGAACCTGGATTACGGGCAGGAAGAGACGCGGTTTTCGGAGTTCTTCCGGAAGGTGCGGCAGCTTGCGAAGGAGGACTCGGAGGAGAAGATCGCGAGGGAGAAACGGCAAAACTGAACGGTTTTGCCGCGTTCTACCGACAGTCGGTTGCGCTTCCGGCCCGGAATTGCTACATTGAGGCCATAAACATAAAAGGAGGCGGCCAATATGTATCGGAATGAAAATGAACGGTTCGGCGTGTTTATCACGCAGCTGCGCAAAGAGAAGAATATGACCCAGAAGGAACTGGCGGACCGGCTGTATGTGTCGGATAAGGCGGTGAGCAAATGGGAGCGGGGGTTAAGTATGCCTAACGTGTCGCTCCTGCTTCCGCTGGCGGAGACGCTGGGAGTTACGGTCACAGAGCTCTTAAAGGGAGAGCGGCTGGCGCCGGACCGGCAGATGGGCATCCATGAGGTGGAGGAACTGGTGACCTATTCTGTCGGCATGAGCGCGGAACAGCAGAAAGCGTGGGAGAATAAGAAGGGCGTCTGGAAGCACCGCTTTTGGTGCTGCTTCGGGGCGGTGCTGGGGGAGATCGCGGTACTTATAGGAACCGGCGTGCCGCTTACGGAGATGTCCTGCAGTGTATTTCTTGTCTGCGGGATGATGCTGCTTTTCGGAATCTGGGCCTGCTTTTGGATGGAGCCGCGGCTTCCGGCTTACTACGATGAGAATAAGATCAGCTTCGTCCAGCAGGGCGCGTTTAAGATCTCCGTACCGGGAATCTATTTCAATAACCGGAACTGGCCCCATATTGTGGACGCGCTGCGTGCGGAGATTCTGGGAGTGGCGGTCGGCTACCCGCCGGTGTTCTGGCTGATCTATAAGCTTGCGGGGCCGTGGATGAGCGAAGGAGCGTCGCCGGCGGCTGTCGCGGTGCAGATGATCGTGGTGCTTGCGGCGTGTCTTTTCATCTTTGTGCCGATCGTATGGATGGCGAAAAAATATGAGTAGATATAGGGGAAATGCCTGGTAAAAGGGAATGACTGGGCGGACGGGGTATATTTTAGGAGAGGGTGCAAATGAAACTGAATTACAAAAGGACTTTTTTCATCGGACTGGCGTTTCTGTCGATCTCGGCGTTCTGGCAGATGTACGACAACATTATTCCGCTGATCCTGCAGGGAACGTTCCATCTGAACGAGACGCTCACCGGCGCGATCATGGCCGCCGACAATGTGCTGGCCGTGTTCCTGCTGCCGCTTCTGGGCTCGCTTTCGGATAAGGCGGACACGCGGTTCGGCAGGCGGACACCGTTTATCGTGGTCGGCACGGCGCTTGCCGTGGCGTTTATGATGCTTCTGCCTTTGGCGGATAATCTTGGGAATTTCGGGCTTTTTGTGGGGAGCCTTCTGTTCCTTCTGATCGCCATGGGCCTTTACCGGTCGCCGGCAGTGGCGCTGATGCCGGATCTGACGCCGAAGCCGCTGCGAAGCCAGGCCAACGCCATCATCAATCTGATGGGGGCTGTCGGCGGTGTCTATACGCTGATCCTGATCAGTCTGCTGCTGAAAGATGACGGGAAGCAGGATTATACGCCGGTATTTCTGGGCGTGGCGTTTATCATGGTGCTGGCGGTGGTCGTATTGATCTGCACGATCAAAGAGAAAAAGCTGGCGGAGGAGGTGCTGATTGAGGACGGGGATGCGGAACCGTCAGAAGCCGCGTCAAAAGCCGCGGCGGAAGCCGCTGTGACCGCTGACGCGGCACGCGCCCGGCTGGCTCCCGACGTGCGCCGCAGTCTGGTGCTGATTCTTGTCTCCATCTTTCTCTGGTTCATGGCCTACAATGCGGTCACGACCGCGTTTTCCCGCTATGCCCGTGTGGTGTGGGGGATGGCGGGCGGCGGCTTTGCCAACTGCTTGATGGTGGCTACGGTGGCGGCAATCGTCGGATACATTCCGATCGGTATCATTTCCGCGAAATTCGGGCGGAAGGTGTGTATCCTGAGCGGACTTGGCCTGATGTTTGTCAGTTTCTTTGCGGCGGTCTTTTTCCGGGAGTTCCACCCGGCTGTCAACATCGGCTTTGTGCTGATCGGCATGGGCTGGGCGGCGGTCAGTGTCAACTCGCTGCCGATGGTGGTGGAGATGTGCAAGGCGGGCGACGTGGAAAAATACACCGGCCTCTACTATACATTTTCCATGTCGGCCCAGATCCTGACGCCGATTTTGTCGGGCGCGTTTCTGCAGTATGTGTCCTATAAAACACTTTTCCCGTACGCCTGCGTCTTCACGGCGCTTGCGATGGCGACTATGTCGATGGTGCGCCACGGCGATAATAAACCGGAGCGGAAGAAGACGCTGCTGGAGAATTTTGATATCGAAGACTGACCGGAGGTTTTTATGTGGAAACTGTTAAAGTACCTGAAAAAGTATAAGCTGGAAAGTATTCTGGCGCCGCTTCTGAAAATGACGGAGGCCATGTTCGATCTGCTGGTGCCTCTTGTCATGGCCCGGATCATCGATGTGGGCATCCACAACCGGGATACCGGCCAGATTCTGAGGATGGGAGGAGTGCTGGTTCTGCTGGGGCTGGTCGGCCTGACCTTCTCGCTGACGGCGCAGTATTTCTCCGCAAAGGCGGCGGTGGGTTTCGGAACGGCGGTGCGCAATGAATTATTCAGGCACATCAACAGCCTGTCCTACCGGGAGATCGACACCATCGGAACCTCGACGCTGATCACCCGGATTACCAGCGATATCAACCAGGTGCAGTCCGGCGTGAATCTGGTGCTGCGGCTTTTCCTGCGGTCGCCGTTTATCGTGTTCGGAGCCATGGTCATGGCGTTCACGGTCAATGTGCGTGCGGCGCTGATTTTTGTCGTGGCGATCCCGCTTTTGTCCCTGGTGGTGTTCGGCGTGCTGCTCGTGAGTATGCCGCTCTATAAGAAGGTGCAGCGTCAGCTGGACCGGGTGCTTCTGACCACCAGGGAAAATCTTCTGGGCGCGAGAGTCGTGCGCGCCTTTAACCGGCAGCCGGATGAGATCACGAAATTCGACGAGGAAAATGATCTGCTGGTCCGCTCCCAGGTCTTCGTGGGAAAGGTATCGGCGTTAATGAATCCGGCGACTTACATTATCGTAAACGCCGCGACCATCGTGCTGGTCTGGACCGGCGCGTGGCAGGTGGACGAGGGGATCATCACCCAGGGCGAGGTGGTCGCCCTGGTCAACTATATGTCCCAGATCCTGGTGGAGCTGGTCAAGCTGGCGAACCTGATCATCACGATTTCCAAATCCCTGGCCTGCGCCAACCGCATCAGCGCGGTTTTTGACGTGGAAGGGAGCATCGTGGAGAAGAATCATGGGAAGATCGTGACGGAGGCGGAGAAGGCCCGTGCGCGTGCGGACATTTCTGCCGCGGATGCCGCCGGTGTAGAAGCCGCGGTTCCGAAGGTAGAATTTACCGGGATGGATTTCTGCTACGCCGGCTCGAAGGAGGCGTCCCTGTCCGATATCAGCTTCACCGCTATGAGCGGCCAGACCATCGGCGTCATCGGCGGCACCGGTTCCGGCAAATCGACGTTAGTGAACCTGATCCCGCGCTTCTATGACGCGACGGAAGGAAGCGTGCGGATCGACGGCACGGACGTCCGCGAGTATCCGGTCGGGCAGCTGCGGGATAAGATCGGCATGGTGCCGCAGAAGGCCGTGCTCTTTAAAGGGACGCTCCGGGAAAATATGCGCTGGGGCAAGGCGGACGCCACGGATGAGGAGATCTATAGGGCGCTTGATACGGCTCAGGCGCGGGAATTTGTGGATTCCAAGGGACAGGGGCTTGACCTGCCGATCGAGCAGGGCGGCCGGAACCTGTCCGGCGGACAGCGGCAGCGCCTGACCATCGCCCGCGCGCTGGTGCGCCGGCCGGAGATTCTGATCCTGGACGACAGCGCGTCGGCCCTGGACTTCGCAACGGACGCGGCGCTTCGGAAGGCGATCCGTGAGAATACGAAAGATATGACGGTATTTCTGGTATCGCAGCGCGCGACCACAATCCGGAATGCGGACAAGATCCTGGTACTGGACGACGGACTGCTCGTGGGACAGGGAACCCACGAGGAGCTTTTCGATACGTGCGAGGTCTACCGGGAGATCTGTCTGTCCCAGTTATCGGAGAAGGAGGTGAGGGCGCATGGCTGAGAAGCAGAAAAATGTACAAAAACAGGCCAAAAGCAAGGCGTCCGCCCGGCTGCTTCAGCACCGTTTTACGATCAAGCGTGTCCTTGCCTATATCGGCAATTATAAATGGTGGGTTCTGGTGTCGCTTCTGCTGGCGGGCGTCACTGTGGCCGCCACGCTCTACGCGCCGATCCTGGTGGGCAACGCCGTGGATCTGATCATCGCGCCGGGCAATGTGGATTTTGCCGGTATCAAGGCGATTCTGTACCGGATGGCGGTAGTCGTCGCCGTGACCGGCGCAGCCCAGTGGCTGATGAACCATATCAATAACCGGATTACCTACCAGGTGGTCAAGGATATCCGCACGAGGGCGTTTAACCATCTGGAGGTGCTGCCTCTGCGCTATATCGATTCCCATCCGTCAGGGGACGTGATCAGCCGCATTATCGCGGACATCGACCAGTTCTCCGAGGGACTTCTGATGGGCTTTACACAGCTGTTCACCGGCGTGATTACGATCCTGGGGACGCTGGGCTTTATGTTTGTCATCAATTATCGCATTGCGGTTGTGGTGGTCTTCGTGACGCCGGTTTCCCTTGTGGTGGCCAGCTATATCGCGAAGAGGACCTATGTCATGTTCCGGAAACAGTCGGAGACCAGAGGGGAGCTGACGTCTCTGGTGGACGAGATGCTGGGCAGCCAGAAGATCGTCCAGGCTTTCGGCCATGAGGACGAGGCCCAGCAGCAGTTTGAGGAGATCAATGAGAGGCTTCGGGGTTACAGCCTCCGAGCTACTTTTTTCTCCTCGATCACCAATCCGTGCACCCGGTTCGTCAACAGCGTGGTCTATGCCAGCGTCGGCGTCGTGGGCGCGCTGGCGGCGGTGCGGGGACTTCTGTCCGTGGGGCAGCTGTCCATTTTCCTAAGCTACGCCAATCAATACACGAAGCCGTTCAACGAGATCTCCGGCGTGGTGACGGAGCTGCAGAACGCGCTTGCCTCCGCCGCGCGGGTCTTTGAACTGATCGACGAGGAGCCGCTTGCGCCGGAGCCCGCGGACGCGGTGGAGCTTCCGAAGGCGGACGGAAGCGTGGCGATGGACCATGTGTATTTCTCCTATCGGAGCGATGTGAAGCTGATCGAGAATTTCAATCTGGACGTGAAGCCGGGCCAGCGGATCGCCATCGTCGGCCCCACCGGCTGCGGCAAGAGCACGGTCATCAACCTGCTGATGCGCTTCTACGACGTGGACATGGGTGCGGTGCGTGTGGACGGCCACGATATCCGGCAGATGACCAGAAGGAGCCTCCGGGCCAATTACGGCATGGTGCTGCAGGAAACCTGGCTTAAATCCGGAACGATCCGGGAGAATATCGCTTACGGAAAGCCGGACGCCACGGAGGAAGAGGTGATCCGTGCGGCGAAGGAGGCTCACGCCCATTCGTTTATCCGCCGTATGCCCCAGGGCTACGACACGGTGATCTCCGAGGACGGCGGCAATCTCTCCCAGGGGCAGAAGCAGCTTCTGTGCATCGCCCGCGTGATGCTGTGTCTGCCGCCGATGCTGATCCTGGACGAGGCTACGTCCTCCATCGATACGCGGACCGAGATCCGGATCCAGAAAGCCTTCGCCAAGATGATGGAGGGGCGCACCAGTTTCATCGTCGCGCACCGCCTGTCCACGATCCGGGAGGCTGACATGATCCTGGTCATGCGGGACGGCCGTATCGTCGAGCAGGGAAAGCACGAGGAGCTGCTGGCGCGGGGCGGATTCTACGCCCAGCTGTACAACAGCCAGTTTGCGGCGACGTAAGCCGTTGGTACGGGAATCTTGCGGACGGCTGAATACATTTTCGCGCCTGTCGGAACCGAAATTACGGTTCCGGATGGGCGCAAATTTTTTTGACGGAAGGTTTTGATAAATTTTAAGGAAAAAGAAAAAAATTCCTAACGGCAATGTGATATGATGTTTTCGGAGAGAGCTGCGGTTTGCCTGACGCTGCCGGGAAGTGTCCGGGCAGTTTGAGAGATGTTCAGGCGGAATGGAGAAAGTTATGAGAAAAATATTATTGGCTGTCGCGGGGGCTTTCCTTTTGGGAAGCCTTGCTGGGTGTGGAAATACTTATGAACGGATAGAGGTTCCCTACGAGCAGACAGAGGCGGGGGAGCAGAAACAGGCCGGAGCGGATGAGAGGCAGTCAGGGGAGGAGGATACCCTGACGTCTTCGGAAGATATCCCGGCTGACAGCTTAGCGCCGCAGGAAGGCGCGCAGTCTGACAGTCTGCCGTCGTCAGCGGATACGTCTGCCGGGGATTCCGCGGGGCAGGCGGCTGCTGACAGCAATGCGTCTGCAGGAGCGGACAGCCAGTCGGCCTCTGCGGATACAGACTCCTTTCCATTCGCGGATGTGGCGGGGTGGGAATTTTATTTCAGCAGCGGCGCGGGAGCCTGGTACACGGCGATGGATATCCATGCGGACGGAACCTTCGACGGCCATTATCAGGACGCGGATATGGGGGATACCGGAGATGGTTATCCCAACGGGACGCTGTATTACTGTGACTTTTCCGGGAAGTTTACGGAGCCGGAGAAGGTGAATGAGACCACGTATGTATTCCAGATTGAGTCGATCAAGTACCCTTACGGAATCGGAGAGGAGATCAACACCGAAGAGCAGATGCATTACATTTATACAGAGGCCTATGGTCTGGACGGCGCAAAGGATCTTTATCTGTATCTGCCGGAATCGCGGGTCGCCGATCTGCCGGAAGATTACGTAAACTGGGTCCACTGGGATATAAAGGGCGATACCCTGGGCTTTTACGGCCTTTATAATGAGGCCATGGGCGAAGGCTTTTCCAGCTATCTGTATCAGGAGTACATGTCGGTGTATGATCGGATTGCGGCGGAGATCGCGGCGACGGAAGAACAGGCGGCCGCTTTGGACGCCGAGCTCCAGAAAGCGGCAAATCAGGCGGATATGAATGAGATATCGGGGCGGATTTACCAGGTCTGGGACGATACGCTGAATGAGATCTGGGGAATCATGAAGACCAATTTGAATCCGGAATTTATGGATCAGCTGACAATAGAGGAGCGGGCCTGGATCACGGAGAAGGAAGCGGCGATCAAGGAGGCCGGCGCCGAATACGGGGGAGGCACCATGCAGAGCATGGTGATGAACGCTAAGGCGGCCGAGCTGACCCGGGAGAGGGCGTATAAGCTGGCGGAATACGCGAAGTTTGATTGAATAAAAGGTATGATATACTATTTTATGCATGCTATCCTCAGATGGAACCTGAAAGGAGATGCCATGAAAAAGATTATCGCCGTCCTGATTTGTTTCGCGCTTTCCATGTCATTGTCAGCTTGTGAGAAAGCGCCTGTATCTGAGAGCGGTGAACCCTCAGACTCTGACCGTGTAATCAAATGGTTTGACTGCCAAAGCGGAGATGAAATTGTTGCGGACGACGTCAGAGAGTATCATTTGGACGCGTTCCCGGGAGTTACCTTCCGTTGTCATTACGAGTGTCTGGAAGCTGTGACGAAGGAAGAAACAGTTACACTTTATACCGGAATGCCAATATGGAGCGTCTATTTCTATGACTTGACCGGCGACGGAAATCCGGAGATATGTTCAACGATAAGCTTTGGTTCAGGAATCATCGATAATCGGATCCTTATTTATGATTATGCAGGCGGGGCGAGTTACGAACTTTCGGACCGTGGTAATTTTGACTATGTTTTCAATATGCAAGAGGACTCCCTTGTTGTCGAAAAACGGGTTTATATGCAGGATGAGCTGGTTGAATCAGGAAAACTGGTATTTCTGGATGATACAATTCAGATTAAAACAGAAGGATAATACCGATGGAAAGTATTTTTGCGCAGATTTTTACGAACAAACCTCCTAAGGAAGAAAACGGCATTTATTCTTTTGGAAATGAAAACGATGGGGACTGTTTTGACGAAAGTGATTTTGCCCGATGGCGAAGCGGCGAATTTGCCCGGTCGTGGAAAAGCAAAAGGCTTTTGGAAAACAGCGCTTCCCGGCATATGCTTGAGGATATGCTCGGCAGCAGAGATTATGTAATCGATCTGGCCTGCGGTCCCGGCATGGGATTTATCCCGTCGATCAGGCAGCTCAGCCCGGCATTTCCCTGCCTTGCGACCGACGCGAATCCCTTCGTCTTAAGCGAGTGGAAGAAACATCTTGACGCGGGCGAAAAATGCGATAAGCTGAACTTTGCGCAGTTTTCGATATTTGATATTCCGTTTAAGACGGACAGCGTTAAGGCATACAGCAGCTTTATCGGCATTTCAAGCTCACGCGGCGGCGAAAGCGGTTATGCTTCGGCGCTGTCGGAAATACGGAGAACGCTTGCTTCGGACGGCGCGCTTTACACTGTGGAAAACGAGTGGGCAGATATCGGAGCGATTTTAGGTCTGTTTAAAAAATGGGGCCGTAAGCCGTGGAGTGTTTTTCTCGAAAATCAGACACCCTGGAAAGACAGATTTCTCAATAACGGCTTTGAGATCGTTTACGAAAAGGCCTTTGAATACCGCAGCCTGCAGGCTGACTATAACAATTGGGAGAAGCCGCTTTCCGATACGGAGTTGACATGATATCGTTTCGTATTCTTGAAAAAAATGAAGCAGACACTGTTTTACCGATCCTTTTTCAGATACTGCATTCCAACATGAGCGTAATCGCGCCAACCGGAAATGATTATCAATATGATCTTCACCGTTGGCTTGACGCAGTTGCGCCGGCGATTCAAGACGGAACATACAGGATTGTTTTGATCTGTCATGCTGCCGAAATCGTCGGGTATTTTGAGTATTCCCTGTATTCATCAACTTTTATGATGTGCGAAATCCAATTTCAAAAAAACTATCAGGGCAAAGGTCTGTTCCGTCAGTTATATTCTTATTTATTTGAAATCATTCCGCGGGATACGCTTTGGGTTGAAGCGTACTCGCAGAAACAGAATCACAAAGCGCACGGCATACTAAAGCATCTGGGCCTGAAAATCATTGGCGAAAATAAAAGCGGGCTCAGTTATCATTTTCGCGGGGATTATCACGAAATGCTCCAAAAATATGGTTCCATAAGTCAAAGGAACCAATGAAATATTTTGTTTCAAAGAAATGCAGGGAATATCACGGCATGGTAATTTTCCGCTTGACATTTTGAATTCATATCCCGTTTTCGACACTTGAGTGATTAGAAAGGGCCGGAATTCCTTGTAAAATGAGGAAAATCCGGCCCTTATCGGT
>CANRHU010000009.1 GCA_947630485.1 uncultured Lachnospiraceae bacterium | reverse complement strand
GTGGTGGATTTCTACGCCGCCGTGGACTGCGGCACGCCGATCAATCCGAACCTGGCCCGCGTCCAGGCGGAGGGCGGCATCGTCCAGGGAATCGGCATGGCGTTGTCCGAGAACATTTCCTACAGCGACGATGGCCGTGTCCATGAGAATTCGCTGATGCAGTATAAGATCCCGGTTCGGACGGATTTCGGCCATATCCATGTGGCGTTCGAGAACAGCTACGAGGACGGCGGCCCGTTCGGCGCCAAATCCATCGGCGAGATCGTGATCAACACGCCGCTGCCGTCTATTGCGGACGCAATCTATCAGGCCACAGGGAAGCGCTTCTATGAACTGCCGATCCTGCCGGGGCAGGTGGCGGGAGAGTGAACGGGCCAGGGGGAGACGGAAATAAAGAAAACCCAGGGAATAACGGTTTAGTCAGAGAGTAGTTTTTTGCGTGTGCTTGGGATTAATTCTTAATCCGATGGAGATTGTTTCTTAAGCAGTAAAAAGTTTCGAAAACAAAAACTATTTTCACATCTTCAAATATATGAGATGTAATTTGAAAAATCTCACCGACCAGCCGGCCGGTGTCAGATAGTGAAACCAAAGGACAAAAGCAGCAGCATTACCACAGACAAATCATGGAGGTACGAAGATGGCAAACGACAGACGACCCGACGACATGACAAGAATCACCACCCCGGAGCTTGCGGAGACATTTATCAGCGAACAGGTGAAGGCTCTTCAGGAGCAAATCGGCGATAAGAAAGTTCTTCTGGCCCTCTCCGGGGGCGTGGATTCCTCGGTAGTAGCGGCGCTTCTCATTCGCGCCATTGGCCGGCAGCTGGTCTGCGTGCATGTGAACCATGGCCTTCTGCGCAAGGGCGAGCCGGAGCAGGTGATCGAGGTGTTCCGCAACCAGATGAACGCAAACCTGATCTACGTGGACGCAACCGACCGCTTCCTGGACAAGCTGGCCGGCGTCTCCGAGCCGGAGCAGAAGCGCAGGATCATCGGCGGCGAGTTTATCGAGGTATTCGCCGAGGAGGCCCGGAAGCTGGACGGCATCAAATTCCTGGCGCAGGGAACCATCTGGCCGGATATTCTGGAGAGCGAGAAAGGCATCAAGGCCCACCACAACGCAGGAGGTCTGCCGGAGGATATGCAGTTTGAACTGGTGGAGCCGGTGAAGATTCTGTTCAAAGACGAAGTCCGCGTGGTCGGCAAGCAGCTGGGTCTGCCGGACAACATGGTCTTCCGTCAGCCGTTTCCCGGTCCCGGCCTGGGCGTGCGCTGCCCCGGCGCGATCACCCGCGACCGTCTGGAGGCGGTCCGCGAATCCGACGCGATCCTGCGGGAAGAATTCGCGCAGCACGGCCTGGAAGGCAAGGTGTGGCAGTATTTCACCGTCGTGCCCGATTTCAAATCCACCGGCATCAAAGATGGCAAGCGGGCCTTTGAATGGGCGGTTATCATCCGCGCCGTTAATACGACGGACGCGATGACGGCGACGGTGGAGAACATCCCGTTCGACCTGATGTGCCATCTGGTGGAGCGGATCACCCACGAGGTGCCGGGCGTAAACCGGGTACTTTATGATTTCACACCGAAGCCTACGGGGACGATTGAATTCGAATAAAGGCCATTTTTATGTCAGGCGAAAACTGCCGCAGAAAAGCCGCAGAAAACCACAAATAAAAATTGCAAAACTGTACAAATTATGTTAGTATAGAAACAGCTACAGAGATTAGGATGGAAATAAGAAGGAGGGTGTTTGAGATGAATAAATTAGACGCAATGGGGAAAGAGGCGCTGGGCCGTGTCGAAGAGTTGGTCAGCGCGTCGAAACTGAACGAGCTGATTAAGAAGCATGAGGATACGAATAAGAAGCTGAACACGATTCTCTGGGTGCTTGCCATCATCGGCGCGGTAGCGGCGGTGGCGGCGATCGCATACGCGGTATACCGCTTCTTCACACCGGATTATCTGGATGACTTCGAGGATGATTTTGACGACGATTTTGATGATGATTTCTTCGAGGATGAGAAGGATGCTCAGCCTGCCGCGGCGCCGGAAGCGGCTCCGGCAGAATAGGGAAAAAGGAAGAGGGCGTGCCTCACACAGTCGGGGGCACGTCTTTTTTTCTATGCGAGCAGGGCGCCAGTACCGTTCTTTTTGCCGTTCCATGCGGAAAGAATGAGGAGTACGGATTTGCGAGGCTGTGAAAATGGATGAGGTACGGATTTGCGAGGCTGTGAAAATAGATGAATGAGGGTTTGAAAGACTATGAAAAAAGGCGAGAGATATATCGGGACGGTCGGGCGTATGGGATTTCCCAATAAAGGTATCGTTGAGATTGACGGTGAAACGGCCGTCGTAAAGAATGCGCTGCCCGGCCAGGAGGTGGAGTTTGTGGTCAGCAAAAAGCGTGGAGGCCGCTGTGAAGGGCGGCTCCTTCGCGTGACGGCCCCGTCGCCGCTGGAAAGCGAGGAGGATCGCTGCCCGCATTTCGGGATCTGCGGCGGCTGTACATTTCAGAGTATTCCTTACGAGGAGCAGCTAAAGATAAAAGAACGTCAGGTGCGAGAGCTTTTGCGGCCGGTTATTGACCGGCAGGGGCTTAACTCGTCAGAAGAGGCTGTCTTTGACCGCATCTTTGAAGGCGTGAAGCCCAGTCCGCTTCCCGCGGAATATCGGAACAAAATGGAATTCTCGTTTGGCGACGAGGAAAAGGGAGGCCCGCTGGCGCTGGGACTCCACCGCCGCGGCAGTTTTCATGATGTGGTCAATGTGGACGGATGCCGGATTGTCCATCCGGACTTCACGCGGATTTTGAAGGCGACGCGGGAATATTTTGCGGCAGAAGGAATTCCATTTTACAGGAAGCTGCAGCACAGCGGCTATCTGCGCCATCTTTTGGTGCGCCGGGCGGTGAAAACCGGAGAGATCCTGGCTGCGCTTGTGACGTCGGGGCAGATGGGGGACGGTCAGCCGATAGATGGGGCGGACGAGGCTGTGCTTCTCGCCGGCTGGCGCGCCGTGCTCTTGTCTCTGCCGCTTGACGGCCGGTTTGCCGGGATTCTGCATATCCGCAACGATAGTCTGGCGGACGTCGTCCAAAGCGATGAAACTACGGTGCTTTACGGTCATGAGTATTTCTATGAGGAGCTTTTGGGACTGCGTTTTCGGATATCCCCGTTCTCCTTCTTTCAGACGAATTCGCTGGGAGCGGAGATTCTCTATGATACCGTTCGCGAGTATGTGGGGGATACGAGCGGCAAAGTGGTATTCGATCTCTACAGCGGCACCGGTACGATCGCGCAGATGTTGGCCCCGGTGGCAGAGAAGGTCATCGGGGTGGAGATTGTGGCCGAGGCGGTGGACGCTGCCCGGCAGAATGCGGCGCAGAACGGCCTGAGCAACTGTGAGTTCCTTGTGGGCGATGTGGTGAAGGTGCTCGCTGCGTGGAGCGTCGGTGCCGGTGGCGCAGGTAACCCTGCCTGCCGTACTGATGCCGCTGATGCAGACAACCTTGGCTGCCGCGCTGATGCCGGTGGCGCAGGTAACCCTGCCGGCAGTACTGATGCCGCTGCCGCAGACAACCCTGCCTGCCGTACTGATGCCGCTGATGCAGACAACCTTGCCAGCCGCGCCGCCGTATCTCCGGATATCATCATCCTTGACCCGCCGAGGGACGGTATCCATCCGAAGGCACTGGACCGTATCGGCGGCGGGATCCGGGCGAAGCGGATCGTGTATGTCAGCTGCAAACCCACCAGCCTGGCGCGGGATCTGGAGAAGCTGATGGGGTACGGATATGTCCCGGAGCGGATCTGCTGCGTGGACATGTTCCCTTCGACAGCCAACATAGAAACCATATGCGTTTGCCGCCAGCCATGAATGCCCGCCGACGTCCGCGGGAGGATGAGACCGGATGCGATACGCCGGATCGGATAGAACGGAACAGAATGGAATTGAATTGAAGAAAGGAGATTGTTCGTATGCTGAATGCTGTGAAACCGCCGTCGCCGGAGGTATTGTCGGTTCGGCGCGAGGGAGACTGCTGTTGGAGTCGGAATTGTTTCTGACGGTTCTGGAGCCGAAGGCGCCGGGGATTATCCGGGTGTCGGTTACATGCGGAAAGGAGCTTTCTGACATGCCCCGCCCCGGAATCGTGCCGACGCCCGCGTATGGCGCAGGTATGCAGGAGCATTTTCTGCGTTCGGAATGGGAATATACAGAGAGCCCGGATGAGATTGTCCTGACGACCGGCAGAACGGTTCTGTGGATTGTCAGGGAAACGGGCTCTTTTTCGTGGTATGACGAAAACGGCCGGCTGCTTCTTGCCGAGACGGAGAAGGACAGTAAGGTTGTTGAAAAATTCCCGAAATACCGGATGGTGTCGGCCAGAACGGAGCGTGTGAAGACCGCTGACGGCGAAAAGGAGGTGGTCCGGGAGGCGGAGCGGGCCGAGGACGGTTATAGCTGTCACGCGGCGCTGCACATCCGTTTTCAGGGCGGCGAGGCGGTATACGGCTTCGGCCAGCATGAGGAAGGTTACGGGAATCTGCGGGGAAGGACGCTCTATCTCCATCAGGCGAACCGGAAAATCGTTGTTCCGCTGATGGTTTCGAATTTGGGCTACGGGATTTTGATGGATACGTACAGCCCGCTTATTTTCAGTGACGGAGAATCCTGCCGGCGCGCGGGAGAAGCTTTGGGCGGCGCGGCCTCTGCATCCTCCGCTTACATTTACTCCGAGGCGGTGTCGGAGCTGGATTTCTATTTCATAAACGGAGGGGATATGGAAGGCGTTATCCGCGGCTGCCGGTATCTCACCGGAAGCGCGGCGCTGCTGCCGAAGTGGGCGTTTGGGTATATCCAGTCCCAGGAACGGTATGAAACCCAGGAGGAGATTGAAAATGTGGCCGGCGGGTACCGCCAGAGAGGGATTGGGCTGGACTGCGTGGTTTTGGACTGGTGCTCCTGGGAGGATGGAAAATGGGGACGGAAAACCTTCGACGCGAAGCGTTTCCCGGATCCGGCAGGCATGATGGAACGGCTTCACGGCCGGCATACGCATTTTATGATCTCTGTCTGGGCAAACAATGACCCGGGCTGCGAAAATTACAGCGAATTTGCGGACGCGGGACTGTTTTTGCCGGGGCAGAACATTTATAACGCCCTCTCCGGGGCCGGGCGGGAGATGTACTGGAAACAGATGAAGGAGGGACTTTTCCGGTATGGGGTCGATGCGTGGTGGTGCGACAACAGCGAGCCGATCACACCGGAGTGGAACCATCCGGAGCGCCCGGAGGCGTCGAGGGCGTACGACGAGTACGTCCGATGCGTTTCGGATCATATTCCCGCGGAACAGGCCAATGTGTTCGGGCCGTCCCTCATGGTCTGCCCGGTGCATGAGCCGATGTATTATCTGCCGCGCTCGCAGCGGATCGACAGGGAGCGGTCGCGGCGGGTTTACCTGCCAAAGACGCCGGGCGGATGGTACGACTACGAGACAGGAGAACATTTTGGGGGCGGACAGTGGATCTGCACGCCGGCGCCGATCGGCCGCATTCCGGTGTTTGTGAAGGCGGGCTCGGTGATTCCGGAGGCGGACTTCGCCCTTTCCACGGAGGAGCAGAGCGGGCGGATCTGTGTCAGGATATATCCCGGCGCGGACGGCGCATACATTCTTTATGAGGACGACGGAGACGGATACGGCTATGAGAAGGGCGAGTACCGGCTGACGGTTCTGCGGTGGGACGACCAAAACGGAAGGCTTGCTGCGGACATTACCCACGACTACGCGGGCGGAGCGGAGAAATATACCATTGCCGCTCAGACCGTCGCGGCGCGTTCCGAGGGCTGATTCAGCAGATCTTCCGGCAGCGGCCCGGCAGACAGGAGCGCGGGGAAAAGGCTTTTGAAGGTGCGGAAGAAGAAAAGATTGTATTTTGCAGGTTTAGACAGTTGACAACGCGTTACATAAGTGTTATACTGTTATACAAGTCAGAATAACAGTTAAAACAGCGGAGGTGCAAAGAGTGAAGCTGATCATTTCCAATGTATCAGGAGTGCCGATCTATGAACAGATCAAGCAGCAGGTAAAGTCCGCGATTTTGTCGGGCGAGCTCCAGGAAGAAGAGCCGTTGCCGTCGCTCCGGACGTTGGCTAAGGATTTAAAGATCAGCGTTCTGACCGTGACGAGGGCATACACGGAGCTGGAGCAGGAGGGGTTCGTCAGAAATGTTCAGGGGCGCGGCTGTTTCGTGATGGGGCGCGGCTCTGAGCTGATTCGGGAACAGCTGATCTGCAAGGCGGAAGCGGGGCTTGCCGAGGCGGTCAGGGCGGCGCGGATGGCGGAACTGCCGGCGCAGGAGCTGCACCATCTTCTGGACATTTTGTGGGAGGAGAACGCGGATGGATAACGTGTTGGAAGTAAGGAACCTGTCGAAATCATTTCCGGGTTTTCAGCTTAAGGACGTCAGCTTTACGCTGCCGAAGGGCTATATCATGGGCCTCATCGGGCCCAACGGCTCCGGCAAGACGACGACGATCAAGCTGATTTTGAATATGCTCAGGCGCGACGGCGGGGCTGTAAAGATCCTGGGAATGGACAATATTGCCGATGAGAAAGCGGTGAAGGAGGAGCTGGCGGTCGTTTTCGATTCCAATTATTTCTGCGGGGACTGGACCGTCGCTCAGACGGAGACGGCGGTGTCGGGCTTCTATAAGAAATGGAATGCGGAACGGTTCCATCAGCTTCTAAAGCGGTTTGGTATCGATCCCGCGAAGAAGGTGAAGGATCTCTCCCGGGGGATGCAGATGAAGCTGATGCTGGCCTGCGCGTTTTCCTATGGTGCGAAGCTCTTGATCCTGGACGAGCCGACGAGCGGTCTTGATCCGGTGTCGCGCGACGAACTTTTGACCGTTCTGTCCGAGTATATCGAGGACGGGGAGCGCAGCGTCCTGTTTTCGACCCATATCACCGGCGATCTGGAGCGGGCGGCGGATTATATCACGTATATCAACTGCGGCAGTCTGTTCTTCACCGGCGGGAAGGACGAGTTTGTGGACAGCTTCCGGATTGTGAAGGGCGGGCTTAATGATCTGACGGGGGAGCTCAGAAAGCGGCTGATCGGTCTTCGGACGCATCCGACAGGGTTCGAGGCGCTTATGAGGACGGAGGAGCTGGAGAATCTCCGGCGTACAGGCCGGGGCGGCAGGATGGCAGGCGGAACGGCCGCGGATGATTTGACCGTGGAACCGGCCACGATCGATGAGATTGTGGTGTTTACTTCGAAGACAGGAACCTTTTGAAGCTTGGGAGGAGGAAGATTGCGATGAATGAGACGCTGAAAGCTGCGCGGCTTGATTTCTTTCTGCTGCGGCCGTATTGGAAGACTATCTGCTTTAGCATTGCGGTGCCGCTTGTTTACACGAGCGTCGCCCGTTCGCTTGTGAGCGGGATTTCATTTGCCATGTGTATGCTTGGGATTATCTCGTCCTATACCTTTGCCGTCTCGGAGAAGAACGGCATGGAGCGGCTGTACGGCGTTCTGCCGGTTGCCAGAAGGCATCTGGTCTTTGGCAGATATCTGCTGATCGGTTTGATGGGGTTTCTTGCGCTGGTGTTTTCGCTGATTTCTCACATGGCTGTGCTCAGGGCGTTGGCCGAGACGGTGGAGGTCTGGGAGATTGCCACGAGCGCCGTGATGGGAATTTTGGGTTATACCGTTTATGTGGTGTTTCAGGTGCCGGGATACTATAAATTCGGAACGGTGGGCGGGAAAATGTTCCAGTTTATTCCCGTGACGGGCTATCTTCTCACGCTTCTTCTGCTTCCGCGCGTTGATCCGGACAGCCCGGTACTCGCCGCGGTGCTTGGGCAGCCTGCTTTGCTGATCGCCGCGGTCGTGCTGCTCTGCGTGCTGGCATATTTGGCGTCGGTTGGGATTTCGGTTCGTATTTTGCGGAATAAAGAGATATAAGTGTAAAAAATGTAAATTAGGGATTGATATATTTCAGAAAGTCCTCTATAATGTGCGTGTTTGTTTTTTTAATCCCCCTATAAAAAGACAAGGAGAATCGTACAATGGAAAACAAAAACGGACTTTCTGAACAGGCATTTGAGTTCGAGGGCAAGATGCCTCTGTCCCAGGCGATCCCGCTGGGTCTGCAGCACGTGCTGGCCATGTTCGTCGGAAACCTGACGCCGCTTCTGGTAATCACCGGGGCCTGCGGACTGGCAGGCAACGCGGAATTCGCCGATCTGCGGGTCGCGCTTCTGCAGAACGCCATGCTGGTGGCCGGAATCGTAACCCTGATCCAGCTGTTCTCGATCGGACCCATCGGCGGCAAGGTTCCGATCATCATGGGCACCAGCTCCGGATTTATCGGAGTATTCAGCGGCGTGGCCGCTTCCATGGGCAGCGGCATTCTGACCTACGGCGCGATGATGGGCGCATCCCTTTTGGGCGGTCTCTTTGAGGGGGTGCTGGGCTTTTTCTTAAAGCCCCTGCGCAAGTTCTTTCCGCCGGTCGTCACGGGCACCGTGGTGCTGTCCATCGGACTTTCGCTGATCTCAGTCGGAATCAATTCCTTCGGCGGCGGCAATACGGCCAAGGATTTCGGCTCTATGGAAAATCTCCTGCTGGCTACCTTTGTGCTGGTGGTGATCCTGGTCGTGAAGCACTGCACGAAAGGGTTTTTGAGCTCCTCCGCAATCCTGGTGGGCATTGCGGCCGGATACATAGCCGCGATGGTCATGGGTCTGGTTCTTCCGCATACCGCGATCGACGCGGAAGGCGTGGAATACACCAAGTCCTGGGTGTTAAACTGGAGCCAGGTAGGAACCTCCGCCTGGATTGAGCTGCCGAAGCTCCTTCCGGTGAAACTGGTATTTGACCTGCGGGCGATTCTCCCTGTCATGATCATGTTCATCGTGACGGCGGTGGAGACGGTGGGCGATATCTCCGGCGTAATCGTCGGCGGTATGGACCGAGAGGCGACGGACAGCGAGCTGGCTGGCGGCGTGATCTGCGACGGTATCGGTTCCTCCATCGCGGCGCTGTTCGGCGTACTGCCGAATACCTCCTTCAGCCAGAACGTAGGTCTGGTAGCCATGACCAAGGTGGTCAACCGCGGGGCTCTGGCCTGCGGCGCCATTTTCCTGGTTCTGTGCGGTCTCGTTCCGAAGCTGGGCGCGATCATTTCCATCATGCCCCAGTCGGTGCTGGGCGGCGCGGCCGTGATGATGTTCTCCTCTATCGTACTCAGCGGTATTCAGCTGATCACGAGGAAACCCCTGACGGCCAGAAGCCTGTCCATCGTGGCGGTGGCGCTGGGCGTCGGCTACGGCATGGGCGCGAACCCGGGTATCCTGTCCCATACGCCCCAGTACATCCAGCTGATCTTCGGCGGTTCCGGTATCGTGCCGGCGGCCATGGTGGCGATTGTCCTGAACATTCTTCTTCCGAAGGCCAAGGAAGATCTGGAGCAGGAGGCGGCGTAAGAGCCGCAGCGGGAGCAGAGCGCTGCTGGCGTTCTGTCCACATGAAAATAATCAGGCGTGCCGCGGTGCCGGAGATTCCGGTCGGGCACGCCTGTTTGTATTCAGGAAAAAATCGGAAGGATATATCGGTGCGTTCCGTCAAAGCGATACCGGCCTTTGGTTTTCCAGAAAGGCCAGATCTTCCGCGGTATCGACGTCTTTGAGTTCGATCGGAGAAGCCGCCTCGATCAGGCGCACCTGCTGCGGGAAGGCCTTTGCCACGAAGGCCCCGCCCTTGTCCTGCGGAAGGCTTCGGAGCGCCGGAAAATGTTCTTTCGGGAAAATGATCGGGTTGCCCGGTATGCCTTTTCCTGCGAGCCGGTAGATGAATTGGGGTTCCGAAAGAAAAGCGCCGGCCATCCGTTCCAGCGTCGCGCGGGACAGCAGGGGCTGGTCACAGGCGCAGAACATGCAGCCGTCAGGGAGAACGTCGTCAGGGAGGCCGCCGCAGACGGCCTCCACTCCAAGCCGGACGGTATCGCTTCGATACGGAAGCGAGTGGAGAACCGTCTTAATTCCCATTTCTTCACATAATTCGGCAATCTCCGGATGCCTGGTCACGACGACACGGCAGGAGAACAGGGGCGAGTCGCCGGCCCTTAAAATCCGGCAGATCAGCGGTTCTCCGTGAAACGGAGCCAGAAGCTTGTTGCCGCCGAAACGCCGGCCCAGGCCGGATGCCATGAGGACGCAGGCAAGCCGGGGGCGCGGGGGTGCCGGCGCGTCCTGCGCCTCTTCATGAAAAACCTTTCGGTAGATTTCCAGGTTCGCCTGGTAGCAGGCGTCGCGGTAGGCTTTATATTTTTCAACAAATTCCCGCGCCTGCGGGGTGAGACGGCTGCCGCCGCCTCCCCTGCCGCCGATGGTCCGTTCCGTCAGCGGAAAGCCCAGGGTTTCCTCCGCATGCTTTAAGAGATGCAGGGCCTTGCTGTAGGCCATCTGCATTTCCTGGGCGGCGGCGCGGAGGGAGCCGGTGCGCTCAACGCCCTCCAGAAGACGGCATGGGCCCTCGCCGAAAAATTTGTCGCCGCTATCGTCTTTTAGAAAAACGCGGGTAGTGGGATACATGGCAGCCTCCTGCGCTCGGTCTGTTTTAGAGTCTCAGATTATCATACCAGATTCAGAGAAATCCGGCAAGAACGATATTCTGCTTCTGCCGGCACTATACTTTTTTTCCGAACCGTGCTATAATACTTTTGATTTTCTCCTGCCGCATCCCCGGGGGAGCGTTGTACGGGATTTGCGATTCAGAGAATACAGACATGGAGGACACTCCGGATGAACAGAAAGACAGCCAGATTCCTGATTGTCAGCATTATACTGGTGGCCGTACTCTGCGTGTTTATTTTTGCTTATCAGACGAATTACATGAACCAAAAGAGCGCCGAGACGATCAGCGAGATCGGTGAGATTTACATGTCGGGTTTGAGCGAGCGGGCGGCGGCCCATTTTCAGACGACCGTCGAGCTGCGGCTGTCCCAGGTATCAGCGCTGGTGGATTCCGTTTCCCCTGAGAGCAGCGCCAGCGACCGTTCGATCCGGGTATCCTTAAGCTACCACGCCAGGGCCAGAGGCTTCGATCACCTGGCCTTTTATGGGGCGGACGGAAGCTTCGACATGCTGTACGGCGATCTGGTAGAGGTGTCGGGCAAGGACGGATTTTTTAAATCTCTCCAAAACGGCGAGGAAAAGATGGCTGTGGGCTATGACAGTACCGGCGAAGAAGTACTGATTATGGGAATCCCGGCCGGTTACACCATGGAGAACGGCGAGAAGAGCATTGCCCTGGTGGCGGCGCTTCCGGTTTCTTATATCAGCGAGACCCTTTCCTTTGGCTCCGGCAACACCAGACTTTATTATTTTATCATCCGGAAGGACGGAAGCTTCATTCTGAAAAACGACGGAGTAGAGGATGAGACCTATTTCGAGCGGGTGAGGAACCGCTATGAGAGCATCGGGGGCAAAACGGCCGACGAGTATCTGGCCCAGCTTGACGCGGCTATGGAGGCAGGCGCGAATTACGCTACGGAATTTGTGCTCGATGGGGAGCGCCGGTATCTGTACTGCAGCCCGCTTGCCTATTCCGAGTGGTATCTGATGCTGTTTTTGCCGTATGGCGCGCTGGATGAGGCGGTCAACAGCCTTGGCAGCGTTTGGGGACGCATTGCCAGAACCAGCTGTATGGTTCTGCTGGTCGCGATGCTTCTTCTGTTCTCGTATTACTATTATCTGATGCATCAGCAGATGAAGGAGAAGGAGCAGGCCAGGCAGGCGGCGGAGCAGGCGAATAAGGCCAAGAGCGAATTCCTCTCCAACATGAGCCACGACATCCGAACGCCGATGAACGGCATCGTCGGCATGACGGCGGTAGCCATGGCGAACCTGGATGATCCGGAGCATGTCGCGAACTGCCTGACAAAGATCTCCCTTTCCAGCAAACATTTGCTTGGCCTGATCAACGATATCCTTGATATGTCCAAGATTGAGAGCGGCAAGATGACGCTCGCGAGCGAGCCGGTGTCCCTGAAAGAGATGCTGGACGGCATTACCAATATTGTGCAGCCGCAGGTGAATGTGAAGAAGCAGACCTTTGAGGTGCTCGCCGACAATCTGTACGCGGGCTATGTAATGAGCGACAGCGTGCGGCTGAACCAGGTTCTTCTGAATCTGCTTGGCAACGCGGTGAAATTCACGCCGGACGGCGGCTCGATTCAGCTGAGGCTTGCCGAGGAGGCTTCCCCCAAGGGGGAGGGTTATGTGCGCCTTCATTTGTATGTGAAGGATACCGGCATCGGTATGTCGAAGGAGTTCCAGGCCAGGGTCTTTGAATCATTCATGCGCGAGGACAATGCCCGCGTCCAGAAGACGGAAGGGGCAGGCCTTGGTATGGCCATCACCAAATATATCGTGGACGCGATGGGCGGCGATATCGAGGTGGCGAGCGAGGTGGGCGAGGGAACCGAGTTCCATGTAACGCTGGATCTGCAGAAGGCGGAGGAGCCGCAGGTTGAGATTCAGGAAGAGCCCGAGACGGAAAACAGCCGGGAGCTGGAAGACAAACGGATTCTGCTGGCAGAGGATAATGAACTGAACTGGGAGATTGCGCAGGAGCTTCTGTCCTGCCAGGGATTTTTGCTGGAATGGGCGGAGGACGGCCAGATGTGCGTGGATATGTTCCAGTCCTCGCCGGTTGGATATTATGACGCGGTTCTCATGGATATCCGTATGCCGAGGATGAACGGCTACGAGGCTACGAGGGCAATACGGGCGCTTGACCGGGAGGACGCTTCGCTTCCGATCATCGCCATGAGCGCGGACGCCTTCGAGGAGGACATCCGCAGATGCATGGAGAGCGGAATGAACGCCCATGTCGCGAAGCCGATCGATATAAAAGAAGTTACAAAGGTTTTGCGGAAATACCTGTAAAGCGGAAAGACAAGAACTATGAGGAGATGACGTTTAATGAAAACAAGAAGGGTCTGTCTGCTGGCTGCCGGCCTGCTGGCCGCAGCTGTGTGCGCGGCATGTTCGGGGGAGAAAGGCCGTGTTGAAAATACGTCTCAGACGGTATCGGAGGGCGCGGCCGCTGCCGGGAAAATGGACGGGCAGGGGACTTTGACGGATGACTCCGGAACGGAAGACGGGGACGGCGAAACGGAGCCGGTGGAGCTGACCTTATGGACTTATCCGGTGGGAAACTGGGGCAGCCAGAGCTCCGTCTCCAGTCTGCTTTCCGGTTTTCACCGCGCTTACCCACAGTATCATGTGACGTTAAAATGCGTGGATTATGAGACAGGCGATGCGGAGGTAGAGGACGCGATTGCGGCCGGTCAGCTTCCGGATCTGGTTCTGGAGGGGCCGGAACGTCTCGTGGCGGGCTGGGGCAGCCAGGGAAAGATGGCAGACCTTTCGGATCTGTGGGAATCGGAAACGGCGGCCCGGATTTATCCGGAGGTTCGGGAAGCCTGCCGCGGCGGCGATGGAACCTACTATGAGTTTCCCATCTGTATGACGACCCACTGCATGGCGATCAACCGCGAAATGTTTGAGAAGGCGGGAGCCTTTTCATATATTGATGAGGAGAACCGGACCTGGAGCACGGAGGATTTTGTGAAGGCGGTGGAGGCGCTCTACGCGGCCGGGCAGGAGAAGGTCGCTGTGGTCTTCTGCGGCGGACAGGGCGGCGACCAGGGAACGAGGGCCTTGGTAAACAATCTGTATGGCGGAACCTTTACCAATGAGGAACATACGGAATATACGGTGAACAGCGAGGAGAACGCGAAGGCCCTGACGCTTCTTCAGAATCTGGACGGGATCGAGTTCGCTCCGGATCTGGTAGGGGGCGACGAGGTAGACCTCTTCGGCAGCGGCGAGCTGGCTATGGCCTTCTGCTGGAATGTTTCCATGGAGATCAAACAGATCATCAATAACCAGGATATGACCTTTGACGCGTTTCCGATGGCTTTCCCGACAGAGAGCGGGGAGCCCAGGCTGCAGGGCGGTATCTGGGGCTTTGGGATTTTTGACAATGGAGATCCGGCCCGGATTGAAGCGGCCAAGGAATTTATCCGCTACATGACCGAGGACGATACCCAGTATAAGAGGGCGGTTCAGACTTCTACCTACTGGCCGGTCCGCGAGGTGGCGGATATCTATGCCAACGACGAATTGATGACGGAGTATGGCATGTTTATGAAATATATGGGCAATTATTATCAGGTAACCCCCGGCTGGGTGGATGTGCGCACGGCGTGGTGGCATATGCTGCAGAAGGTGGGCGAGGGCATGGACGCCGCCCAGGCCCTTGAGGAATTTGACGAGACGGCGAAGCAGGCGGCCGCAGGCGCGAAGCAGTGACGCCGGGAGCGGCCGGCTGACAGCGTCAGAGATGGGTCGGCGGCGTGAAGGGACGAAAAGGAGAACGACAGAATGACGAAAGAGCAGACAGTGGAACAGTATCTGGAGGTGTTATCCTCGAAGCAGCCGGTGCCTGGTGGCGGGGGCGCATCGGCCTTGGCAGGCGCGTTGGGGAGCGCTCTGGGTCTGATGGTAGGGAATCTGACGGTCGGCAAGAAGAGATACGCCGAGACAGAGGGGGAAGTAAGGGAGTATATGGAACAGCTTGAGCAGCTTCGCGCGGATTTTCTGCGGCTGGCGGACGAGGATGCGGTCGTGTTTGCCCCGCTTGCGGCGGCTTATGGGCTTCCGGCAGAGACGGAGGAGCAGAGGGCGCACAAGGATGCGGTGATGGAGGAGAACCTCCTGCGGGCCAGTCTGGTTCCGCTCTCCGTTATGGAGACGACGCTTAAGATGATTGCGATTCTGGAGGAAATGGAGCAGAAGGGCAGCGTTATGGCGGTCAGCGATGTGGGCGTGGCGGTGCAGTTTGCCCGGACGGCCCTGTCCGGCGCAGTGATGAACGTCTATATCAACACCAAATCCATGAAGGACCGCGACAAGGCGGACGAGTTCAATGAGGAGGCCTACCATATGCTGACGTCCGGTATGGCGCGGGCGGATGAGATTTACGGAAAGGTGCTTAAGAGGCTTAAGAATTGAGAAACGGAACCTGACAGGAAATGTAAATGAAAGGAACGGCGGTATGGAGATATTAAAAGGCGCGGATGTGTCCGCGAAGATAAAATCGCAGGTGCGGGAGGCGCTGGCGGGCTGTCCCGGGCAGCCGCCGAAGCTGGCGATCGTGCGCGTCGGGGAGAAACCGGACGATCTGTCCTATGAGCGGAATGCCAGGAAGAAGATGGAGGCATTCGGTCTGCGCGCGCAGTCCTATGCGTATCCGGCAGATATCTCCGACTGCGATTTTAAGGAAGCGTTCCGGACCGTCAATGAGGATCCGGATGTGGCCGGGATACTGCTGCTTCTTCCCCTGCCGAAGCAGATCAGCCAGGCGGACATCGCGCAGATGATCGACCCGGCGAAGGATCTGGACGGCATTTCGCCGGTCAATATGGCGAAGGTTTTCGCCGGGGACGCGGCGGGGTTCGCTCCCTGTACGGCGGAGGCGGTGGTGGAGATTCTGAAAGCCAACGGGATTCCGATCACCGGAAAGCGCGTGACGATCGTGGGCCGCAGCCTGGTGGTGGGAAAGCCCCTGGCGATGCTGATGCTCAGGGAAAACGCCACTGTCACCGTATGCCATACGAAGACAGCGGATTTGAAGGGCGCCTGCCGCGGGGCTGAGATTCTGGTAGCCGCGGCCGGCCGCGCGCGGATGCTTGACGGCGGCTATGTGGGAGACGGCGCCGTCGTCATCGACGTGGGCATCAATGCGGACGCGGACGGAAAATTGTGCGGCGATGTGGATTTCGAGTCGATCTGCGGGAAGGCCGCCATGGCTACGCCTGTGCCGGGCGGCGTCGGCGCCGTGACCACCGCGGTGCTGGCGAAGCATCTGATGCGGGCGGCCGGGATGATGCGGTGAGGGTTGCGCGGATGCGGCGACGATTGCGCGGCTGTGGCGGAATTCGGTGCCTGTGGTGATGAAGGCCGGAAAACATAATAATTTACTTGCTATAAAAGAAAAGCACGAAGTACAGAGACGATTCTCCATACTTCGTGTTTTTGTCTGCCCGGTGCCGCGGCTGAAATATTATTTTTCAGGCCTCAATCGTTCCTGCAAACGCCGGGGCATTATTCTGTCGCCATCTTCTTGACTGTCGCCAGTGCCTTGGCCACAGGCGGAAGGGAGATTACGATCACGGTGATGACTCCCTCAGCCAGTATGTAGGAATAGTTATAGATAATCGGGTAGAGGGAAGAAAGCGACGCCGGGAAGTTGTCCGGCATGTAGTCCATCCAGTAGAGATAACCGCCCAGGGCGTGGAACGCGCCGCGGATCAGGATACCGAGGATGTAGCCCTTCACCAGGCCGTTCTTGGAATTCTTAAACGCTCCTGCCAGACCCAGGGCCGCGAAAGCCAAGACGTAGTCGCAGCAGACCTGGAACAGAGAGAGTACATACGGCTCCTGCAGAAACTGGAGGATTCCGTAGGCAAGGCCCGTCATAATTCCGGTTCCGATTCCATACCAGTAGCCGATCAGGCAGATAAACAGCATGGAGAACAGCGTCACCGACCCGCCGTAAGGCAGCGAGAAGACCTTGATGAAGGATGTGACGAAGGCCAGGGCCATGGCGGCCGCGCAGAAGGCCAGCTGTTTCGCGGACATCTGTTTCGCGGAAGGCGTCTTTTCGCGCAGGAATCCTGCGGCGATGACGAGAATAATTGCGCAGATGGCGCACAGGACGTAGCCGAGGGTCGTAAGACCCCCGTCAGGTGTAACGATAGACATAAAAATACCTCCTTTGCATGCACAGGAGGGGATTACGGATGAAGTATGAAGGCAATCTTTCCTAAATGACTCGGATGGCAGGTACAGAACCCGCCATGCAGAGGAAAGTATGTTCTGCTTCCTTCCGCCGGCATTATCCGGTTCAAGTAATGAGGGTCCGGCTCGCGCCGTTCTCAGCCTTGGTGGCTCCCCTAGCGTGTCTGTATAATTTTGTTACGATAGGAAGTATAGCGCGGGCGGGTAGAATTGTCAAGCGGAGTTTTCGTATTTCCATGCAGAAAGAGCGCCGGCGACACGCTTTCTGCATTTCCATGCGGAAAGAATGCCGGCGACACGCTTTCGGTATTTCCATGCATACGATTTCGCTTTCCGGGGCAGTCTATGAAATGATATCGGTTCCCGGAAAGACTTTTTGTGAGGCGGCGGGCATTTTTCAGGCTGATGACACAATGGCAGAACGCGCTGACGGAACAAGATGACAGAACATGGCAGCAGAACACGGTGACAGAAACAGCAGGAGGGACATGCATATGTGGGGTATTGTAATCGCGCTTCTTTCGGGCGCGCTGATGAGTATACAGGGAGTATTCAACACGCAGGTGACGGAGCAGACCGGTATCTGGGTTTCCGCGGGCTGGGTGCAGCTGACGGCTTTTCTGACCTGCGTCGTCCTATGGATGTTTACGGGAAGGGAGGAAATCAGCGGGCTGATGCAGGTGCGCCCCCTGTATATGCTGGCGGGCGGCGTAATCGGCGCGTTCATCACCTATACGGTGATTAAAAGCGTGGCCAGTCTCGGACCGGCTAGATCGGCGCTTCTGATTGTGGTAGCGCAGATTCTTGTAGCCTACGGCATCGAGCTGTTCGGACTGTTCGGCGTGGAGAAGGCGGGCTTTGAGTGGAAGAAGGTAATCGGCGCTCTGGCGGCGATTGCCGGGATCGTGATTTTTCAGTACTGACCGGACGGTAATTAAGACATTCTTAAGAGAAATTCTGCTTGTATTTGCCAGTTGATTTAGGTAGAATAATAAGTAGACGGAAGATGGCGCTCCTTTTTTATTGAGAGGAGGAGTACCATGAAGAAACAGATAATCAGACGAGCCGCGGCGGTCATATGCGTGTTGGCTGCAGGCGTATGTTACAGCTGCGGGGGGATGAGAGACCGGCCGGATGCTTCCGGGGATCAGACGCTCGTTCTTGCGGCGGATGCCGCGTCGGACTTAAGTGCTGAGCTGAATCTTGCGTCGGCCTCAGCAGGGAGTGAGCAGGCAGGGGATACCGGCGGTTCTGTTGACGCAAAGAGCGCTTCGGCGGAGATGGGAGACGCTGCCGTGACAGGAGGCGGCGATTTGCGCGCGCCCGAAGCGGGCGGAGAGGAGCAGGCGGCGGAGGCTTCCTGCTATGTACATATTTGCGGCGAGGTTGTCAGTCCGGGGGTGTATAAGCTTCCGGAAGGCAGCAGGATTTTTGAGGCAGTGGAGATGGCGGGAGGCTTTACGGAGGCCGCGGCGTCATCGTGGCTGAACCTGGCCCAGGTGATTACGGACGGCATGAAGATCGTGGTGCCGTCAGAGGCGGAGCTTGACGCGGCAGGCGGTTACAGCGTGTTTGCGGATTCCGGCGCGGCATTGCCCCCGGAGGCATCGGCGGACAGCGGTAAGGTGAATATCAATACCGCGGACAAGGAGATGCTGATGACGCTTAAGGGGATCGGCGAGGCCAGGGCAGAGGACATTATCCGCTATCGGGAGGAGAGCGGGCCGTTTCAGACGATTGAGGATATCATGAAGGTGTCCGGTATCAAGGAAGCGGCATTTGATAAGATCAAGGACGATATTACTGTATAAGACGGAGAGGTGCAAGATGGCGAAGGTTCTGGTGGTAGACGATGAGAAACTGATTGTGAAGGGGATCCGCTTCAGCCTGGAACAGGACGGCATGGAGGTGGACTGCGCCTATGACGGGGAGGAAGCGGTGAATATGGTCAGGGAGAAGGAATACGACGTGATTCTTCTTGACGTGATGCTTCCGAAGGCGGACGGTTATGAGGTCTGCCAGTCGATCAGGGAATTTTCCGAGGTTCCGATTATCATGCTGACCGCCAAGGGCGGCGATATGGATAAAATCCTGGGTCTGGAATACGGGGCGGACGATTATGTGACGAAGCCGTTTAATATTCTGGAGGTGAAGGCCCGCATTAAGGCCATCCTGCGCCGCAACGCCAAGAAGGCCCGCCAGCCCAAGGAAGTGGAGCGGCGCGTGGTTACGGCCGGTACGCTCACGCTGGACCGGGACAGCCGCCGTGTGTTCGTCGGCGAGAAGGAGATCAACCTGACGGCCAAGGAGTTCGATCTTTTAGAGCTTCTGGTCTGCAATCCGAACAAAGTCTACAGCAGGGAATCGCTTTTGGGTTATGTCTGGGGCAATAAGGCGCTGGATTCCGGAGACGTGCGCACCGTGGACGTTCATGTGAGGCGTCTGCGCGAGAAGATCGAGCCCAGCCCCAGCGCCCCCCAGTTTGTCCATACAAAATGGGGCGTAGGTTACTATTTCCGGGCGCAGAACTGAGAGAACGGTCAGACCGCCCGGCAGGCGCGCTTGCCTGTCCGTGCGGCGTCATTTCCATGCAAACAGAGTGCCGGCGACGCTTTGCCCGTATTACGTCAGTATGCAAATGGAGCGCCAGTGACGCTCCGTTTGTATTTCCATGTGAACAGAAATTGGGTGAAACAGAGGGAGTTTGCTTGAAGATTACGGTTATTGCCGTCGGAAAAATCAAAGAGAGGTATCTGGAGGACGCGATCGGGGAATACTCGAAACGACTGGGCCGTTACTGCAGGCTGGAGATCATCCAGGTGGCGGATGAGAAGACGCCGGAGGGAGCCGGACAGGCGCAGGAACGCCGGATCAAGTCCAGGGAAGGAGAACGGATCCTGGGCCACATAAAGGACGGCGCCTATGTGGTAGCGTTGGCGATTCAGGGGCAGATGCTGAGCTCTGAGGCGCTGGCCGCCCGGATTGAACGGCTGGGCGTGGACGGCTGCAGTCAGATTATATTTATCATCGGCGGTTCTCTGGGTCTTGCGGACGAGGTACTTGCGAGGGCGGATTATCTTCTGAGCTTTTCTCCCATGACGTTTCCCCATCAGCTGATGCGGGTGATTCTGCTCGAGCAGATTTACCGCAGCTTCCAGATCCAGGCCGGGACGCCGTATCATAAGTAGCGGCGGGCATTTCTTTCCGTTCGCCGGTATGTGTGAAAGGCGCCGGGGCCGCGCTCTGCGCGGGTTCTGCCGGGACAGGAGAAACGGTGCGACGGAAACCGGAAATCAATTATCTGAAAATCATCAAGACTGCGGCGGGCGTGGTCCTATCCACGCTGCTGGCGGAGGCGATCGGGCTGGAATCTGCCGCGTCTGCCGGGATTATTGCGCTGCTCAGTATACAGGACACAAAGAAGGAGACGATCCGCGTGGTAGGAAAACGGATCATCGCTTTCGGCGCGGCCCTGTTCTTTTATGCGTTTTTTTCGTATCTGATCGGGTTCAATGTCTGCTCGCTGGGCGTGTTCCTGCTTGTATTTTCCCCTGTATGCATTGCCTTCGGTTTGTCGGAAGGCATATCGACCAACACGGTTCTGATGTGCCACTTTATGGCGGCCGGGGAGATTACGCCGCCGCTGATCGGGAATGAGTTTCTGCTGCTCCTTATAGGTACTGGCACGGGCCTTTTGATGAATCTCTATATGCCGCGCCAAACGGAGCGGATACGTGAAACGCAGCGCCGGATCGAGGAAATGATGCGGCATATTCTGCGGATGCTGGCAGAGCGGCTGGACGCGGCCGGAGAGGGAAACGGCAGCGTGGAGGAGGAGATCTCCTCGCTGCGGGAGATTTTGGAGGAAGGGCAGAAGCGGGCCTATGAGAATGCGGAAAACCATCTTCTGGAAGATGTGCGGTATTATTTTCGGTATATGAGCCTGCGCCGCACCCAGCTTCTGGTGCTGGAACGGATCGATGAGCACCAGAAAAAGCTGGGAACGTGTTTTTTGAAGCATGCGGGCTGTATAGCCGGATTCCTGCGTCATGTCAGCGACAGCTTTCATGAATATAATAACGCGGAAGGACTCCTAAATGAGTTGGCGGAGCTGAAGGCCGCCGTGCGTTTGGATCCGCTGCCGCGGGAGCAGGCGGAGTTTGAACAGCGCGCGGTGCTGTTCCAGATAATTACGGAGCTGGAGCAGTTCCTGACGCTGAAACGCGAGTTTGTGAGGCGGCTTTCGCAGGAAGATATCCGGATGTTCTGGAACGCTTCCTGACGGGGCGTTATTCCGCGGCGCTACCGGGAACATTACCCCCGTCTGAGAGGGCGGATCCGGCAATCCCGCGGTAATAGTTCTGCAGAATGAAGAACGCGGGCTTTTTGTATTTCTTGTCCGGGGAAAGAAGCCCCTTGCGGTTATAATAGCCCTGGATTACGCTGGTGCGCCGCGGGCAGCGGAAATCGAACAGAATCCATGGTGTAAGTCCCTTGACATAGCTGATGCCCTGCAGCGTCTCCACCTGCCGTTCATAGACGTATGCCTGGTATTCTTCCGTGCCCTTGTCCGTCCGTGTCCCGTGGTGTCCGGGCATGGCGTCCGCACCCAGCTCGGTGATGATGACCGGCTTCTGCGGGCTGCTGTTGGCGAAAAGCCGGGGCAGCTGGTTGAAATCAGGGGAATACCACCCGAAATATTCATTCAGCCCGATGATGTCCAGGTACTCGGCCAGGCGGTCGGCGATCGCAAGCTTTTCAAAGCTGACCAGGCAGGCGGCGGATACCATCCGGGTTTCATCGATCGCGTGGGCGCAGTCGGCCAGGCGCTTCATGAAAGCCAGCCGCTCGTCGGAGTCGGCATTTTCATTGCCCACAGACCAGATGATTACGCTGGCCCGGTTCCAGTCGCGGAGGATCAGCTCCCTGAGCTGATTTTCCGCGTCTTCGTAGGTCTCCTCGCGGCGGAAGCGGACAGCCCAGTAAACCGGTATCTCTTCCCAGAGAAGCAGCCCTTCGCGGTCGGCCAGCCTGGCCATGCGCTCGTCGTGGGGGTAGTGGGCCAGGCGCATGAAATTACAGCCCAGTTCCTTTGCCAGAAGGATTGTTTCCAGCCGTTCCTCGTCGGAGGGCGCCTTGCCGTATCGGACGCTTTCTTCATGGCAGCTGATGCCGCGCAGGTAAATCGGCCAGCCGTTTAAAAGGATATCGCGCCCGCGGACGCGTATTTCACGGAAGCCGACAGTATCGCTTACAACGTCCCCGCCGCAGGAGAGGAAGACCTCGTAAAGTTTGGGATTTTCCGGGCTCCACAGTTTCGGCGCGGCGTCGATAATCAGTTCTCCGAAACCGTTCTGAACCGGGATTTCGGCGCAGATATTCAGTTCCGGAATGCGCAGCGTCGCGGAAAGATTTCCATGCGGACAGAGCGTCGGCTGCGTGCTTTCTGCATTTGCGTCGGTGCATAAGGTTTTCGGGGCGGAAAGCTGCACGCGTACTTTGATTTTTGAGAATGTTCCGTCCGGAACCAGCGCGATCTGGAAGCGTTTGACGCAGACGCGCGGCACCCGGATTAATTCGATATCCCGATAGATTCCGCCGTAATTGAACCAGTCGGTGTTCTCCGTGGGCACCTGCTCGGGACGGCGCGTGCTGTCGGCCTGAATCAGAATCCGGTTTTCCGCCTGCAGCCTGCCGGTCACTTCGAAGTACGCGGGGGTCGAACCTCCGCGGTGCATCCCGACATATTCTTTATTTAAGAAAACCCGGCAGATGTAGTTTGCCGCGCCGATTTTTAGAAACACACGCTCCTCCTTATCTTCCGTCGTCCAGCGGAAGGTGCGCGTGAAAATCATGCTGCCCTCGTAGAGCAGAAATTGCTCCTTTTCCGTATTCCAGCAGCATGGAAGCTGCATTGTCGGCCATTCATCAAACGAGTAGTCTACGGGCAGCGTGTTGCCGTCCCGGTCCAGATAGCGTTCCTCAAACCAGTGCTGGCGGATGCAGGTATCGTACTGGTCAACGGCGTAGTGCCAGATGCCGTTCAGCGATTCTTTTCTGCGGCCGGAGTCGAAAATCATGTCGTCCGCGGTTGCCTGCAGATCCTCATATTCTCCCAGGTAGTCCTCCAGATTGATGTCAGATACGTTTTTTTGCGTGTATTTTTTCATAGAGCGCCTCCTTTATTTTCAAAATTGCCGCCTGTTTTGGTATTGGCCGTCTGTGTCGGTATCGGCCGTCTTTATTTTACTATAGATTCCTTCTTTTTCCAATAAAAAACGATGGCTGCGGGAAAATATTTGCGCGAATATCTGTGCGATATGAAATCGCGGTATGAAAGTTGGGTTATGAAAGACGCGTTATGGACGCGTTATAACGGCGGGGTTGTCTTGACATGCATTTTGGGTTTTGGTATAAAGTAGTTAGTGGTAAGGGGGATCTGCCGTGTGGGAGTCTGGGCTTCCGTAAAGGCGGTGATTCCTGCCGGAAGCGGGAACTGTTATTCTGAGGCTGCGTTTTGGCACAGTTTTAAATTACGTCAGTATGCAAAAAATGCGCCGATGACGCTCTGCTCATATTAAAAAACTGACCCGGAAAGGAGACGAAGCTTATGGAGGTAAAAAACTGGACTTACGAGGAGATCCCGGAATTCACCGAGGAGGTGGAGGGCGCGCATATCATCCCGACTACCGGAGATGAAATCGGAGTGTCCTATCTTCATGATGTTGTTTACGCGGAGATCGGCGGCGAGAAGCTGCACCTGCAGATTCTTCTGCCCTACAGCCGCAACAATCAGCAGATGGTCTGTCCCTGTGTGGTGTTCGTTCAAGGCTCCGCCTGGTTTAAGCAGTATGTCTATGGCAATGTGCCCCAGCTGGCGGGACTGGTGAAACGGGGATATGTGGCGGCCATTGTCGAGTATCGCCACTCCGGCATCGCGCCGTTCCCGGCGCAGATCATGGATGCGAAGAACGCAATCCGGTTTCTGCGGGTCCACGCGGAGGAATATCATATTGATCCGGAGAATATCGTGATTTCCGGCGATTCCTCGGGCGGCCATACGGCTATGTACGCGGGAATTCTGCACGATGATACGGAAAATAACCTATTCCCCGGTGTGTCTGCAGAGGTTAAGGGTGTTATCAATTACTACGGAAGCTGCAGTGTGATGAAGGAGGATTCCAATCCGATTCAGGTGCTGCACTGCCAGCCGGACAGCCCTGAGGGGATGGTCATGGGGCATGTGGATCTGAGGGAGAGAGAGGATCTGAGGCGGAAGCTTTCCGTGGAGTGCAATATCACGCCGGAGACGGTGGTGCCGCCTGTTCTGATTTTCCATGGCACGAAGGACCGGACGGTCAACTGCGAGGGCAGCGTGATTCTCTACCGGCAGCTTCGGAAATGCGGCAAGGAGGCGCAGCTGTATTTCATCCAGGGCGGCGACCACGGCGGAGCCGAGTTCTGGACGGATCAGGTATTGGACATTGTGGAGGCGTTTCTGAAGGATGTGATCAGCCGGTAGAGCGGATGACGCTGAAATTATACGGAATCCATTTCGGGGACAGAGATTTGCAGCAGGCATTCTCTGTCCCTTTTTAGCTGTTTGTGCCGGCCATATTGACGGGATGGATATTTGACGAGAAATATTGGCGAGATGATTAATTTTACTTGCTAAGACTTTGACAAAAGGATATGATTGATACGGAACGTCCCGCGTACAGGGCAGCGATCCACGCGTCGGTTCAAGTGCCGATCCATGTGCTGAACCATGCGCCGGTCCGGGCAGAGAGTCTGAAAGGAGCGATATAGCTATGGCGGTTAATGCATATGAAAAGGAACATTTCGCAAAGCTCAGGAGGCTGGCGCCGGAGTGCACGGTGCTTCTTAAGAAAAACGGCGATTTCCCGCTTCCGGCGCCGGGGCCGGTCGCTCTCTACGGCAGCGGCGCGCGGCGGACGGTGAAAGGCGGAACTGGTTCCGGGGACGTGAACTCCCGGTTTTTTGCGACGGCCGAGTGGGGACTTACAAAGGCCGGTTTTACAATTACCAGCAAGGACTGGCTGGACGGCTACGACGCGATCCGCGCAGAAGCGCATAGGCAGTTTATCGCGGATATCAGGAGAAAGGCGAAGGAGACCCGCCAGATGGCGATTCTGGCGGGAATGGGCGCGGTGATGCCGGAACCGGCGTATGAGCTGCCCATCGACGCTGCGGGGGACACGGCCGTTTACGTGCTGGCCCGCAATTCCGGCGAGGGCAATGACCGCAGTCCGGAGGCCGGCGATATCGGGCTGACGGAGACGGAGATCAGGGATATTCTGGCGTGCAGCAGGAGGTATGAACGTTTCATGCTGGTGCTGAACGTGGGCGGCGTGGTGGATCTGACTCCGGTGACGGAGGTGGAGAATATCCTTCTCCTCTCCCAGTTGGGCGCGGTGACGGGCCGGGTGCTGGCGGACATTCTGCTTGGCAGGAGCGTGCCGTCAGGGAAGCTTGCCGCCACCTGGAGCGCGTGGGAGGACTATGCGGACATCGGCGAGTTCGGAGGTCAGGACGAGACAAGATATAAGGAAGGCATTTATGTAGGTTACCGGTACTTCGACAGCGTGGGGAAAAAGCCAATGTTTCCGTTCGGTTACGGCGTTACATACACGGATTTTGAGCTTGGAAGTGCGTCGGTGTCAATCGAGGGTACAGAGGTTACAGCATCTGTGGCGGTGAAGAATGCGGGCGGTTATGCTGGAAAGGAAGTCGTGCAGGTCTACGTCTCCGTCCCGTGGGGGAGATTGGACCAGCCATACCAGACGCTGGCTGGATTTGCGAAGACCGGGCTTCTGGCGCCGGGAGAGAGCGAGACGGTGACGGTGCGCTTTCCGATGGAAAGCCTGGCTGGTTATGATACGGAGACGGCAAGATCGATTCTGGAAGCGGGAGATTACGCTGTGCGCGTCGGTACGAGCAGCCGGGATACGAGAGTATGCGCGGTGGTGCGGCTGGACGAGACAGTGACGTTGCGGCAGCTGAGCAATGTGGGCGGAAAGCCGGATTTCGAGGACTGGAAGCCGGAAAGGCCGGCGTGGACTGCCGCGTGGGGAGCGGCGGAGCTCAACATACCGGAGGGCGATGAAGCAAGCGGCGAACCGGGCGGCAAAGCGTCAATAAGCAAAGCAACAGGGGACGGCCGCCCGAATGCCTCCGCTGGTCTGCCAGTCCTCCCGCTTTCCGCGGCGGCATTCGCCGCCCTGACGTGGCCGAAGCCTTATGAGGCGTCGGAGAAAGCCCGTAGGAAAGCAGCATCCCTCACGGATGAGGAGCTGATCTATCTGTGCGTGGGCAGCTTCGGTAAAGGCCTGCAGGGAGTCGCGAGTATCATCGGAAGCGCCTCCGCAAGCGTGGCCGGAGCGGCGGGCGAGACGACAGGCAGGGTGGACGGCGTGCCGAAGCTGATCATGGCAGACGGTCCGGCAGGACTGCGCTTGGCAAGGCGCTATGTCCGGGACAAAAAAGGCGCCCACGCCATCGGAAATTCCCTGCCGGCCGGTTTGGAAGAGCTGCTGGGAGCGGTTCCGAAGAGAATCATGAAGCTGATGAGCAGGCCGCCCAGGGGAGAGGTGCGGGAGCAGTGCTGTACCGCGCTCCCCATCGGCACAGCACTGGCGCAGAGCTGGAACCTGAAACTCTGCGAGGCCTGCGGCGATCTGGTGGGCGAGGAGATGGAGCGGTTCGGCGTCGATCTGTGGCTGGCGCCCGCATTTAACATCCAGAGAAGCCCTCTATGCGGCCGGAATTTCGAGTATTGTTCGGAGGATCCGCTAATCGGCGGTCTGGTGGGCGCGGCCGTCACGAAAGGCGTGCAGAAGCACAAGGGCAAAGGCGCGACGGTCAAGCATTTCTGCTGCAATAACCAGGAGACCAACCGCTATGTTTCCAACAGCCAGGTCAGCGAGCGCGCCCTGCGGGAGATCTATCTGCGCGGCTTTGAAATCTGCATCGCCGGGAGCAGTCCGGCAGCCCTGATGACCAGCTATAATCTGTTAAACGGCGTTCACACCTCGGAGCGCGGCGACCTGATGAAGACGGTTCTGCGCGGCGAGTGGGGCTACGGCGGACTGATCATGACCGACTGGGTGGTCAGTATGATGGGAGCGAAGGGCAGATACCGCATGGCGAAATCGGCCCCGACCCTGGCGGCCGGCAACGACCTGTTCATGCCCGGCTCAGGCGGCGATTACAAGCTGGCGCTGGCGGCGCTTAAGGGAACTGCCCGGGAATTTACGCTGACCCGCGGGGAGGCGGAATTCTGTGCGGCCCATGTGATCGACGCGGCGTGGAGACTGTCCGGGCAGACAGACAATGGCTGACAGTAAAAGAAATAACATGGTAAAAGAAACAACATACGCGCGCTTCTTGACAATCCGGGGCCGATTTGTATAATGAGAATATATTGCTTTTTTGCCTTTGGAATATTATACGAGGGATATAGAACATGAAAAAAAGGTTCGTCAGTCTGATTCTGACCTGTCTGTCGGCTTTCTATTTGACAGGCTGCGGCCCGGCATGCGGCCCGGCAGCGGAGCCCGGCTCTTTGGAGAGCGAGGGGGAGTCCTCCCTGACGCGGGTTCCGGTGACCATGCTGTATACCATTGATCTGCCCAATTTTGAGAAGCTGGTAGAGGATACGTATCCTGGTATCGATCTCCAGGTTGAGCGAAACGCTAAGGCTACCATTGACGGAGAGAGCGAGCGCCGTCTGCGCGCCGGCCACGGCTCCGATATTATTACTACCACGATGCCTACCGGGGACGTGAGGGATTACGCCATGGATCTGAGTGCGCAGGAGTTTGCTTCCGCCTATCAGGCGGGTATCTCCCAGAGCCTGCTCATCGGCGGCAAGACCATGTTTCTGCCTTTGCCCGGTCAGTATTTCGGGTATATTTACAATGTCACGCTGGCCGGTCAGGCCGGGGTAACCGAACCGCCCGCTGCTACCGGTGAACTTTTGTCCATGCTGGACGCCGCGGCGGCCCATGGGCTGGGTCAGGGAAGCGACGGCGTCATGTTTGCCCTGGAGTCTGCGGATATTGCCAATGTATCCTCCTATTTTATCGGCACCCAGGTTCCCGACTTCCTGGGTCGGGCCAGCGGCGTGATCTGGCGCGAGCGCCTTACCAGGAGGGAGGACACTTTTAAAAGCGGCATGGCCCACTGTCTTAACCTGTCCTCGGCCATGGTGGAGAAGGGATATCTCAATCCCGCCAGCTTATATACGAACCGCGGCAATATGACTCCTGTTTTTGAACGGATGCTGAACGGCACCCTTCTGCTCACCTACAGCTCGGTTCATTTTATGGATACGCTGAATGCCGAAAGCGACCAATACGATTTCGCCATGCTTCCCTTCCTCAGCGAGGGGGACAGCCATCCCTGGACCATCGCTGCCCCGGCCGCTTTTCTGGGGCTGAACGCCGTTCTGACCGAACCGGGCAGGGAGGATGTCTTAAACGCCGCCCGGCAGGTGCTGGCCCTGCTGTCTACCCCGGAAGGGCAGTCTGCCTTTATCCGGGACATCGGCGCGTCCCAATCCTATCTGGCCGCGGAAGTTCCCGTTTCCGGCGAGATTCCCGAGGGTCTTGCGGACTGTGTGTCGGACGGCTATGTGTACAATGTCCAGTTCCCCGCGAAGCTGCTTCAATACTTCGGTCGCAGCATGGCGGGCGTGCTCAACGGTGAGAACGATCTGGATGAGGCCCTGGGGAATGTGGATCACTACTTCCTGGCGGGCGATGACGAGATCGAGTATGACCAGTCCCTCATCGGCATAGCCGCGGGCGATATGATTTATGAGGATTACAATGTCCGCCGGGAGGAGACAGGCATCGGCAATCTGGTCGCCGACGCCATTCGGGAAATGACTCAGGCAGACATCGCTTTTGCCAATGGAGGTTCGATCCGGGGCAGTCTCTACGAGGGCAATATTTTCGGCAGCGACTTGGATGTAGTGTGTCCTTACGACAACACGGTTGTGCTGCTGGAGGCAAAGGGTTCCGTGATCCGGGAGATGCTGGCCAATGGGCTGAGCTGTATCGTTCAGGAGAGCGGTATCCCGGGAGGACGGTTCCTGAATGTATCCGGCCTTTGCTATTCTTTTCGCGCCCCCGCGGGCGACAGACCGGCGGAACTTTTGGATATCACCCTGCCGGACGGTTCTCCCTTCGACGAGTCCCGGACATATACCATCGCCGTTACTTCCTATATGTGCGGGGCGGACGGTTATCTGGATAACAACGGCGACGGCTTTACCATGCTCAATGTGTACAGCGATACCGCTCCCCTGGCAGAGGGAGTCGCGCTGGTTCAGGAAACGGGCAAGACTTTCGGGGACGCTCTTCAGTTTTATTTTCAGGCCCACAACGACGAGGCTATACTGGCCCGGCCGGAGGGGCGCATAAAGGTGGTGACCGAAGATGAATGAGCATAAAAGATTCCGCCGGCCCTATCTGCTGCTTACCGCCCTCATTTTCATCCTCTGCGCCGGATGCTTTTTCTGGCTTATTCAGTCTTCCGCGAAGATTACGCTGTCCTCCGGGGCGGAACTGAACCGGATGTATCTCCGGGAGATGACCGCCCAGATCGGCAGCCACTTTGACACCGGCTTAAACGCCCGGTTCTCGGCCCTGCATACGATTGCGGGCAGCCTGAATGACGAGGATCTGACGGATCAGGATGCTTTGGCCGCCTTCCTCACGGAGGCGGAGGAGTACAACGACTTCCAGTTTCTGGCTTTCCTGGATGATGACGGGCTTTATTACAGCGCGGACGGCGTCCGGCCCGCCGCTTCCCGGTTGAGCTTTTTGGCCGATCTGCTTGAGGGGGAGAGCGACCAGATTTCGTACAGCGAGGCGCTGCTCAATGAAAATATGATCCTTATGGGAGTCACCGTCGACCCGGTCAGTTTCGGCGGCAGGACTTTCGTGGCCATACTGGCCGGCCTGACCAGCGAGGCTTTCAGCTCCCGGCTGGCCCTTCAGAACCCCGAGGCCCAAACCTATGCCAGCATCGTTACCCAGGACGGCAGCTTTATCATCCACAATACCTTCAACGACGATCTTCCGGCAGGCACCAACATTCTCTCCAAGCTGAACGCTTACGCGTCCTTCAACGAGGGCTATTCTCTGGAGCAGGTGTGCGCCGATTTTGCCGCCCGGTCGCCGGGGATGATCATTTTCCATGCCGGAAGTTATCTTCAGTGCATGTACTATGCTCCGATCGAGGGAACCGACTGGCTCATGCTTCTGGAGATCCCTTATGATGTGATCGACCAGATGGTGGCCGCGCAGACCAACCGGCTGAATGCGAACGCGATCGTCGTTCTTGTGATCATCCTTGTATCCATTTCGATTCTCTTTCTGGCCTACTATATTAACCTGCAGCAGCACACCCATGCCCTGGTTCAGGCCAACGAGGCCGCTTTGGCGGCCCAGGAGCGGGCGGAGAACGCCAACCGGGCGAAAAGCGAATTTCTGAGCCGGATGAGCCATGAGATCCGCACCCCTATGAACGGTATTATCGGCATGAGCACCATTGCCCGGCAGAACTTAAATAACCCGGCCAAGGTGGACGACTGCCTGAAAAAGGTGTCTTTGTCTTCCAGGCATCTGCTGGCCCTGATCAATGACGTGCTCGATATGTCCAAGATCGAGAGCGGCAAGCTGGAGATGAAATATGAACCCTTCGATCTGCGGCTCTTCCTGGAGAGTCTGGTCAGCGTGTATCGCACCCAGGCGGAATCCAAAGGTCTTTGCTTCGACGTGGTTCTCACCGGACGGGTGGACGAGACGCTCGTGGGGGATTCCCTGCGGCTGAATCAGATTTTGTCCAACCTTCTGTCCAACGCCATAAAGTTTACCTCCTCAGGCGGGAAGATTGTTCTGCGCGTGACCGAGGCGGAGAGGGAGGAAGGACGCCTTTGGCTGCTTTTTGAGGTGTCGGACACCGGTATTGGCATCAAGGAGGAGAATTTTGACAAGGTTTTCGAGGCCTTCGAGCAGGAAAACTCCGGCGTGGCCCACAAGTTTGGCGGCACCGGTCTGGGACTGTCTATCGTGAAGCGTTTTGTCGAGATGATGGGCGGCAGCGTGGAGCTTAGGAGTGTTTACGGGGAGGGAAGCACCTTTTCCGTCCGCATCCCGTTCTCTATGGTGGAGGGAGCCGGGCCCATCGTGTGGGAGGAGGATCTGGCGGCCGCTGATCTGGCCAGCCCAGGACTGGAATACGATTTTCATGGAAAATGTATCCTCCTGGCGGAGGACAACGAGCTCAACCGGGAGATCGCTGTGGAGCTTCTGGGGACGGAGACGGGGGCGGAGATTGTGGAAGCGGAGGACGGCCAGCGGGCGGTGGAGCTTTTTGAACAGTCCGAGCCGGGCCATTTTGACTTGATTCTCATGGACATTCAGATGCCGCGCATGGACGGTTATGCCGCCGCCAGGGCCATTCGGGCTATGGAAAGGCCGGACGCCGGAACCGTCCCGATTCTGGCTATGACTGCCAACGCATTTGCCGAGGACGCGGAAAAGTGCCTCCAGGCCGGCATGGACGCCCACATTCCAAAGCCGCTGGAGATTGCCGCCGTGTACGCCACTCTTAGTGAGATTCTGACCAGACAGGGGAAAGGTTAGCTTGCTTCGGGAGAAAGCGCCTGAAAATTGGTTTGCGTTGGTTCGCTTTTGCAGAAAGCGCTTGAAAAGGCCATATGATGGACTCAACCGATATTCTTATTCTATGATAGAGGGCAGGAAGCATGAAAAATATCACAATTTACGATATCGCCCGCGAGGCGGGCGTCTCCGCGGCAACCGTTTCCAGGGTACTGACCAACAACGCCAACGTCCGTCCGGAGAAAAAGCAGAAGGTTCAGGCGCTGATTGAGAAATACAATTTCAAGCCCAACGCCATGGCAAAGGGCCTGTCGGATACGAAAAGCAAGGTCATCGGAATCATGGTCGCCGACGTGCGCAACCCGTTCTACGCGGAGGTGTTCGTGGCGTGCGAGCTGGCGGCTGAGAAAGCAGGATACACGGTGCTTCTGTGCAATTCCCTGGGCGAGACGGATCGGGAGAAGCAGAATCTGGAGCTTTTCTATGAGCAGCGGGTCAGCGCCGTGATTCAGCTGGGCGGACGCGTGGACGACCTGGCCAGCGACACGGATTATGTGGATATCGTGAACCAGTTCACCAGCAATATCCCGCTGGTGGTCAGCGGCAAGCTGGACGGTACGCTCTGCTATCAGGTGCAGATCGACGCCGTGAAGGCTGTGGATCTTCTGATGGAGCATCTGATCGATCTCGGCCACCGCAGGATCGCCCTGGCCAGCGGGCGGCTGAACGTGCTCTCCACCTACGAGAAGTACCAGCGGTATAAGCAGATCCTTAAGAATTACCGGATCGATTTCCGGGATGAATATGTGGTTGAGGGCCGGTATAATTATTACGGCGGATATGAGGCGATGGAGAAACTGTTCCAGTGCAGGGAGCTGCCGACGGCGATCGTCGCGATCAACGACTATGCGGCTCTCGGAATCATGCACAGCATCCAGGAGCACGGTCTGCGGATCCCGCAGGATATCGCGGTAGCCAGCTACGACAACACGCAGCTGTCGGAGCTGCTTTCCCCAAGACTGACCAGCGTGGATTATCAGTACGACGTTTTTGGAAGCAGACTGGTAGAGACCGCGGTCACGGCGGCGGAGGGCGGGGAAATGTCGAGAATCCAGCTTGTGACGCCCAAGCTGATGGTTCGGGAGAGCACGGTATCGGAGGCCGGGAATCTGCCGCAGGAAGCCGGAAATTTGTGAACCCCCTTTCTTCTTCTGCCATATAACAGCAGAGATTTTGCAGCCCGAAAGGGCTGTTTTTTTTGCCCATATGCGAAACCGATTTCAAAAAATGAGGAGATTTTTTCTTTCCCGGAAACGGTGAAGCGTAGTAATTTTCAAAAATTGGGAAGCGTTTTTGTAAGTGATGCACAAATCTATTGAACTACACTTATATAATTTTAATAAATTCACATTTGTATATTGACAGTAAGAAACAGAGTGCTTATAATCGTTTATATGAAACGGGTTTCAAAACAGAAATTTGCCTAGGGGGCGGATCGATGAGAAGCAGAAGAGGTACATACGGTCTTGCCGTACTGACGGCCGCGGCGATGCTCGCAGGGTGCGCGGCAGGAGGCGGAGGAGCCCAGGCAGGCGGCGCATTATCAGGCGGCGGAGCGGAAGCAGCCGGAGGAGCCCAGGCGGGCGGAGCGGAAGCGTCAGGCAGCGTCCAGGCGGGCGGTTTGGGTCAGGACGCCGGCAGCGGGGTTTCAGAGACGGTCCCTGCTCTGTGGGATGTCCATACGACGCAGGAGCTGATGGCTGCGGATTATCTGATGTACCGTGTGAACTGCGGGGCCGCGGAGGATGCGGGCGGAGAGACGGGCCTTTACCAGACGGCGGCCGACCAGCCTTACGGGGCGGACGCCGGGACCGGCAGGCAGTGGGGCTACCGCCCCGCGGATTACATGCAGGCAGTGGAGGACGACACGGGCGACGGCCTGACCCGGTACCGATGGGAGATCGGGGAGGACGCGGAGTATGACGCGGAGCAGACCGGCTTCTACTATGATTTTGAAGTTCCGGCCGGCACCTACGGGGTCACGCTGGGCTTCTACAATCCGTTCAGCGCCCGGACCGTCACGGCAGAGGCGGAGAATCAGACAGTGATGGAGGATCAGAAGATCCTCAAGTATCAGCTGACGGAGAATGCGTTCTATACCACGGTCACGGACGGAAGTCTCCAGCTGAAAGTCTATAACCCCGACCGCGGGAAGGACGCGATGAAGAATCCGGTTCTAAGCTATATTCTGGTGCGGGCGGTGCCCGAGTACACGGCGGATCTGTTAAAGCAGCTGCTTAAGCAGACAGAGATTCCGGAGAATGTGATTCCGGACCGGCAGACGATGCGTTACACGGCGGGAAGCTATGAGGCTTTCACGGAGCAGTACCGGGCGGCCGAAGCTCTGGCGCAGAAGGACGACGCGCCGGAGGAGGAGTACCGCGGGCAGTATATGGCGCTTAAGGAAGCCTATGATGGATTGGAGGAGATCAAGGTGTATGACTCATTTTTACCAGGGAAGAAATGGACGGACGACGAAGGGAATCTGATCCAGGCCCACGGCGGCCAGGTGCAGCGGCTGACGGTGACGGATCCGGCCACCGGCCAGACGGCGGAGAAATGGTGGTGGGTCGGCGAGGATAAGACCAACGGCTCCTCCCGCAGCGGCATCTGCGCCTACAGCTCCGACGATCTTTATAACTGGCATTACGAGGGAATCGTGATGCGGAACGTGGAGAGCAGGGCCCAGCTTGATGAGGAAGAATATTTCACCAGTCTGTACGCGGACTACACGCCCCAGCAGAAGGACAACGTGTTTGCCTGCCTGGACGCGGGGAGCGCGATCATCGAGCGGCCGAAGCTCATTTTCAATGAGAAGACGGGCATGTACGTCTTGTGGTTCCACGCGGACGGACCGACAGAGACCAGCAATTCCTCCTACGCGGCTGCCTGCGCGGGAGTCGCGGTGAGCGATACGCCGTACGGACCGTTTAAGTTCATCGACCGCTACCGGCTGAATACCTGCCCGCCGGATCAGGAGGATTTCCATCCGCAGAGCAAGGGGATGGCCAGGGATATGAACCTTTTTGTGGATGAGGACGGCACGGCGTACATCATTTATTCCAGCGAGGAGAACCTGACCCTTTACATATCGAAGCTGAACGACGAATACACCTATCTGGCGGTTTCGCCTGAGCAGGCGGTTTACGGAAGGGATTACATCCGGCTGTTCCCGGGGGCCCAAAGAGAAGCGCCGGCCCTGTTTGCGAGGGACGGAGGATATTATCTGATGACCTCCGGATGTACCGGCTGGGCGCCGAACCAGGCCAGATACTACCGGGCGGATTCGGTGCTCGGCGAGTGGGAGAACTGCGGAGACCCCTGCGTGGGGGACGATAACCACACGACCTTCGAGTCGCAGAGTACCTGCATCTTCCGGGTTGGCGATGCTTTCATCTATATGGGAGATCGTTGGAACAGCGAGGATTTGAAGAACTCCCGCTATATCTGGCTTCCGGTTGCATTCGACGAGGCAGGCAATATGAGCATCTCCTATACGGATGAATGGAAGCTTCCGTGAACGGAGAGGTGCGTGAGGCATAAGAGCATCAGCGGCGCGGCGCTTCCGGCATAAGAGGACGGCGGCAGACGCGAGGCGGCCGAAGAAGCAGAACGTCGGCAGACGCGAGGCGGCCGAAGAGGCAGAACGGCGGCAGACGCGAGGCGGCCGAAGAAGCGAAGCGGTTGATGCGGAAGAACGGCAGCAGGCCTGGCGCGGCCGAAAGCGCGGCCCGGGCATATGGCGAATAAAGGAAAGGCATGGACTCGATATGAGAAACGATGAGAGAGTGAGAGGGAAGAAAGCAGCGGCGATCCTGACTGCGGCTGTGCTGTCCGTGGGCGTCGGTACTCTGGCTCCTGCCATGACGGCGGGCGCGACCGGAATTGAGTCTGAGGATGTGGTAGACGGACTTCTTGATGTGATCCATGATACCGAGACTTATGAGGACTATCTTGCGTCCCATGACGGGGCGGCGTATCCGGATGCGGAGATCACGATCGACGGCGCGGATTACAAGGAAGCCTCCGAGGGTTTTACCGCCGAGGCGGACGGTCTGAATACGCTGGAGGACGGCAGCGTCACCTACGAGGTGGATGTGAAGGAGGCCGGCTTCTATAACATTTTCCTCAATTATTATCCTACCGAGGGCAAGAATAACGCGATTGAGCGCGAACTGTACATCAACGGAGAGATTCCCTTCGAGAATGCGCAGTATCTGGAATTCACCAGGATCTGGGAGGACGCGGAGGAGATCCGCCGGGATTCCCGGGACAACGATGTGCGGCCCAAGCAGAGGGAAGCGGGGCAGTGGATGTCCGCTTATCTGGCCGACAGCGACGGTTATTATCAGGATTCCTTCCGGTTCTATTTCAATGAGGGCGTCAATACGATCACACTGGTGTCCACCAAGGAGCCGATGAAGATCGGAAGCATCGTCTTAAAGCAGGAGGAGACGCTGCCGACATACGCCGAGTATCTGGAAGACCACAGCGCGGCGGCCCAGGTGCGGATGGAGGAAGCGGTGAAGGTTCAGGGCGAGGACGTGCTTTACAAATCCGACTCCACGCTGTATCCCATCGCCGACCGTACCTCGCCTCTGTCGGAGCCCTACAGCCCGAGCAAGACCAGGCTGAACGTGATCGGAGGTTCCAACTGGAAGCAGGTGGGACAATGGCTGACCTGGGAGATCGAGGCGCCGCAGGACGGGATGTATGAGGTCGCCCTGCGCTACCGCCAGAATATCAATACCGGCGTCACCGTGGTGCGTTCGGTTCTGTTGGACGGCGCGCTGCCGTTTGCGGAAGCCAGGGAGTGCAAGTTCTACTATAACAACGACTGGCAGGTAGTCAGCTTAGGCCCCGAGGACGGGGAGCCGTTCCGGTTCTATCTGACGGCCGGTACGCACACGCTGCAGATGAAGGTCAATCTGGGCGAGGAGATGTCGGAGATCATCCGCAGGACGGATGTGTGCATCTCGGAGCTGAACCGGGCTTACCGCCAGCTTTTGATGGTGATTGGAAGCTCGCCGGATACCATGCGCGACTATCAGCTTCCCACCAGGACGCCGGAGGCGCTTGGGATTCTGAAAGAACAGTACGAGAATATCAGCCAGATCCGCCAGATGGTGGATGATTATATGAAGGGAACGGCCAGCAGCTCCACCGCAACGGTGGACAATCTGGTCAACCAGCTGCAGAGGATGACCGAGGATCCCAGAACCATTGCCAGACAGTGGTCCGCGTTTAAGGACAACATCGTATCCCTGGGTTCCTGGCAGCTGTCGATGAAGGAGCAGCCCCTGGAGATCGATTATCTCCTTTTGGGGCAGCCGGGTATGAAGCTTCCGAAGGCCGAGGCCGGCTTCCTTCAGAAAGCGGTTCATGAGATCAAACAGTTTGCGGCCAGCTTCGTGGAGGACTACGACAGCATCGGCGAGGTCTACGAGGGAGAGGCCCTCCAGGTGTGGATCCTGGCGGACGGCAGCAACGTCACCAGCATGACGGGCGGCGGCCGCGACCAGGCGACGGTCATCAAGGACCTCGTGGACAACTACTTCGTGCCGGAGGAGAACATCCCGGTCAACGTCAAGCTGGTCAATAAGGACGTCCTTCTGTCGGCGACGCTGGCCGGCGAGGGCCCGGATGTGGCCCTGAACGTGGCCGGCGTGGAGCCTGTCAATTACGCCCTCCGCAACGCGGTCGTCGATCTGACCCAGTTCGAGGATTTCGATGAGGTGCGGGGATGGTTCCACGACGAGGCGCTGACGCAGTTCACCTTTAACGGCGGCGTCTACGCATTACCCCAGACCATGTCCTTCCACGTGATGTTCTACCGGGCTGACATTCTGCGGGATCTCGGCATTGAGATTCCCAGGACTTGGGACGATTTCTATGAGGCGCTGGCCGTGATTCAGAAGAACAACATGAACATCGGCATCACCCCGGATTACACGACGTTTGCAATGTTCCTCTACCAGCACGGCGGCCAGTACTACACCGACGATTCCAAGCGGAGCGGTCTGGAGACAGAGGAGGCTATCGACGCCTTCAAGCAGTGGTCCGGCAATTACGTCAACTACCGGATGCCGGTTACCTTCGATTTCGCCAACCGGTTCCGCACCGGCGAGATGCCGCTGTCCATCGGCGACTACACGCAGTACAATTACCTGTCCGTGTTCGCGCCGGAGATCCGCGGCCTGTGGGGCTTCACCGTCGTTCCGGGCTACGAGCGGGAGGACGGTACGCTGGACCACAGCGTTTCCACCTGGGAGACGGGAGCCATCATCATGGAGACCAGCGACCAGCAGCAGGAGGCCTGGAAGTTCCTCAAGTGGTGGATGAGCGCGGATACCCAGTCCAATTACGGCAACGAGATCGAGAACGTCTTAGGCGTTTCCGGACGTGTGGCTACCGCCAACATGGAAGCCCTGGCGAACCTTCCCTGGTCCAACCGGGATTACCGGCAGCTGACGGCGGAGCTTCAGTGGGTGAAGTCGATTCCGCAGGTTCCGGGCGGCTACTACACCGAGCGCAACATCAAGAACGCGTTCTATACGGTTTACAATAATAACGAAGATCCCAGGGAGACCCTGCAGGATATCGTGAAGACCATCAACACAGAGATCGACGCCAAGCGGAAGGAATTCGGCCTGCCGCTGGCGGACTAGGAGGAAGGAGGCAGAACCGCTATGAAAGAGAATGAAAAGCTGTTTCCCATGCTGTGGGACTACGGAAAGATCAAGGCGAAGCTTCTGTGGAAGAGCATCAAGAAGAACAAGACCTCGTATCTGTTCATCGCCCCTTACTGCATCCTGTTTCTGATGTTTTACCTGGTGCCGGTGCTGGTTTCCATGGGACTGAGCTTCACCTACTTTAACGTCCTGGAACCGCCGAGGTTTGTGGGCTGGAAGAACTACATCGACCTGTTCTTCGCCGACGAGATTTTCCTAAAGGCCGTGAAGAACACCTTCCTCTTCGCGGTGATTACAGGTCCCATCGGATATTTTCTGGCCCTGTTCATCGCCTGGATGATCAACGACATCAAGAACTCCAAGATCCGCGCGTTTATGACCCTGATTTTCTACGCGCCCACGATCTCCGGACAGGCATACGTCGTATGGAAATACATTTTCTCCAGCGACACCTACGGCCTGGCCAACGGCTGGCTGATGAAGCTGGGCGCCATCTTCGGGCCGATCCTGTGGTTCGAGGATGAGAAGTACATCATGCCGATTCTGATCGTCGTGGTGCTGTGGATGAGTATGGGCACCGGCTTCTTGTCCTTCATCGCCGGCCTGCAGAACGTGGACCGTTCCCTCTACGAGGCGGGTTACATGGACGGCATCAAGAACCGTTTCCAGGAGCTGTGGTACATCACGCTGCCGTCCATGAAGGAACAGCTGATGTTCGGCGCGGTCATGACGATCACGAGCTCCTTCGCGATTCACGACCAGCTGGCGGCCCTGGCGGGATTTCCCAGCGTCAACTACTCGGCCCACACGGTGGTGTCCCACTTAATCGACTACGGCACGATCCGGTTCGAGATGGGCTACGCCTCCGCCATCGCCACGCTGCTGTTCATGGTAATGATCCTCTGCAACAAGCTGGTTCAGCTCATCTTGGGAAGGATTGGTAAATGACGATGAAGATTTTTCATAAGAAGAGAGCAAAACAAAGCCATTCCAGGGCCGGCGATTTCTTAAGCCTGCTGATCCTGATCACGATGGGGTGCTTTATGGCGCTGCCGTTAATCCTGGCGATCAGCAACTCCTTGAAACCGCTGGAGGAGCTGTTCATATTCCCGCCCAGATTTCTGGTCCGGAATCCTACGCTCAACAATTTCCACGACGTGTTCGTGCTCATGAGCCAGTCGTGGGTGCCGTTTACAAGGTACATATTCAATACGGTCTTCATCACCGTGGTCGGAACCTTCGGGCATCTGATCATCGCAAGCCTCTGCGCCTACGCCCTGGCCAAGCACAACTTCCCGGGACAGAAGGCCATCTTCTGGGTGATTGTGACGGCCCTGATGTTCTCCACCCAGGTAACGGCGATCCCCAACTACCTGATCATGTCCGGGATCGGCTGGCTGGACACCTACCTGTCCCTTATCATCCCGGCGATCGCGAAGCCCCTGGGCCTGTTTTTGATGAAGCAGTTCATGGAGCAGATTCCCACGACGCTTCTGGAGGCGGCCCGGATCGACGGAGCCAGCGAGTGGAAGATCTTCTGGGGAATCGCAATGCCCCAGGTGAAGCCGGCCTGGCTGACACTGATCATTTTCTGCTTCCAGGATCTGTGGAACCTGCAGGGCTCCAACTACATTTACAGCGAGCAGCTCAAGACCCTTCCGTACGCGTTAAGCCAGATCTCCGCGGCCGGTATCGCCAGAAGCGGCGCGACGGCGGCGGTGGCGGTCATCATGATGATTGTGCCGATCACGATCTTCATGATCAGCCAGAGCAACATTATCGAGACCATGGCTTCTTCCGGCATCAAAGAGTAAGGAGGGCGGACAATGAAGAAAACAAAGAAAACCATTGCGGTGTTTGCTTCGGCTCTCTGCCTTTTGAGCTCCGGCGCGTTTCCGGCGCGGGCGGATATGCCGTATGAGACCTATAATTTCAACTTCTGGGGAGAAGAGGTGCTGCAGCCTCACGCCTATCTGTACGACGGTTCCATTTCCACGGCGCAGATCGGGTCGGCCCTTAAGTATCCGCAGGATATGTGCATTTTCGAAGACCATATCTACGTGGCGGACACCGGCAATTCCAGGATTCTGATCCTGAACCTGGACGGCAGCACGGCGCGGGAGGTGACGGCGGCGGACGGGGCGGAGGATCTGCTCAACCAGCCCCAGGGAGTGTTTGTCACCGACGCGGGCCACCTGTATGTGGCCGACAGCGGCAACAGTCGGATCGTGGAATACGACGAAAACCTGAATTTTGTCCGCGAAATCGGCAGGCCGGTGACCAACTTAATCAGCGCTTCCCAGGCCTACACGCCGATCCGCCTGGTGGTGGATCACTCCGACCGGATTTACGTGATTGCCTACGGTATCAACATGGGTCTGGTGGAATTCGACAAGGACGGCGTGTTCCAGGGCTTCATGGGAGCTACGGAGGTCAGCGTCAGCACCTTCGAGTACATATGGAAGAATTATTTCTCCACCGAGGCCCAGCAGGCCAGGATGGAGACCATCATCCCCACCGAATACAGCGATATCTTCGTGGACGACGAGAACTTCATTTACGCGACCATCAGCAACCTGTCCGAGGAAGACCATATGCAGGGAGCCGACATGGTCAGGCGGCTGAACCCGACAGGCACCGACGTGCTTAGGAGGCTTGGCAACAACGCGATCTGCGGAGACTTAAACGGCCGGTCCTTCTCCACTTTCGTGGACGTGGCGGCCACCGATTACGGATGCTATTTCATCCTGGACAGCGCAGGCGGCAAGATCTTCGCCTACGATTATGACGGAAACTCGCTCTTCGCCTTCGGAAAGAAGGGCATCAAGGAGGGCAATGTCCAGCAGCCGGTCGCGCTGGCGCTGGGAGACGGGCAGGATAAGATCTATGTGCTCGACAATACGCTGGGCAGCATCCTGACCTTCGAGATCACCGATTACGGACGCCACCTTCTGGACGCCTTAAGGCTTAACGACATCGGCGACGCGGAGGGCTCCAACCGGGAGTGGCAGGCGGTAATCCAGAGCAACTCCAACAACGAGATGGCCTACATCGGCTTGGGAAAGACCTATCTGGCAGAGGGCCAGTATAAGCAGGCCATGGAATATTTCAGGCTTGGCAACAGCCGCAAGTATTACACCAAGGCGTTCTTCTACTACAGGAAGGAGCTGATGGAGGCGAACTTCGGCAGGGCCATGCTGGTGCTGGGACTCGGCATCGTGATTGCGCTGGTTGTCTACTATGTGTTCAGATTCAGAAGATGGGTAGGTGAAGTGAAATGCTTTATGTCGAAACGATAAAATACGGGTTTTATGTGATCACCCATCCCCTGGACGGTTTCTGGGGCATCCGCAGGGAGAATAAGGGGAGCCTCGCGGCGGCGTTTACATTTGTGGCCCTGACGATCCTGACGCTGACCATCGAGAAGCAGAACACCGGCTTTCTGTTTAACATGAACCGCTTGTCGGAGCTGAACGTGCTGGTGGACATTATCACGGTGCTTCTGGTGTATGTGCTCTGGTGCGTGGCGAACTGGTGCACCACCTCCCTGATGGAGGGCAAGGGGCGGATGAAGGATATCCTGATCGCCATCGGATACGCCCTTCTTCCGATCATTCTGATCCGGCTGCCGATGGTGGTCATGAGCCACATGATCACGGCGGACGAGGGAACCTTCTACTATGTGCTGGGAACCATCAGCTATCTGTGGGCGGGGCTTCTGATCTTTACGGGAACCATGACGATTCATCAGTATTCGATCACCAAGACCATCGTGACCATTGCGATTACCATCGTGGCTATGGGAATCCTGATGTTCATCGGCCTGCTGTTCTTCAACGTGATTCAGCAGATGCTGACGTTCGTGATGACGATTTACCGGGAACTTCGGTTCCGGTAGAAAGGGGGCAGACATGAAGAAGATAAGAAGGACCGGGCTGCTTTGCATGGCCGCCGTACTGCTTCTCGGCGCCGCGCCCCTGAAAGCGTACGCGGCGGATGCGCCGAAGGGCATGGATAAGGTGGCGGAGAATGAATACCTGACCCTTTATCTGAACGATAAGGACACCAGCCTGGCGGTGGTGGACAATGCGACCGGCAAGGTCTGGTACACCAATCCGCAGGACGAGGATACATTTGCTTCCGCCTTTTACCAGAGGCTTCTAAAGAGCCAGCTGCAGATTCTGTACTACAATGAGAACGTGCAGTCCAGTACCATGGACAACTTTAACGACAGTATCCAGGACGAACAGTTTACCATCGAAGAGACCGAAAACGGCGTGACCGTTACCTACACGATCGGAGCCGCGGTGGGAACCATGCTTCTGCCGGACGCGATCTCGGAGGAGAGGTATCTGTACTACTTCAACCAGATGGATTCCGGCGACCAGAAGAGGGTCAACCGAAACTACGTATATGTGGAACTGACGAATCCGACGGGAAGCGATGAGATCGCCACTTACCTGGAGACGTATCCCGGCTTTACGACCAACTTCTATGTACTCCGCGGCGGCGTCCGCGACTACCTGAAGGAGGATATGGAAGAGTATTTCATCAACGCCGGTTATACGGCAGAGGAGCTGGAAGCGGATATCCAGGAGAGCGGCATCGGCGAATCGGAGAATTCCGATCCCTGGTTCATCATTCCGATGACGTATCAGCTGGACGGAAAGAACCTGGTGGTGACCATCGATCCAGAAAAGGTAGAGTATAACGAAGCGTTCTATCCGGTGCGGATCGACGTGCTTCCCTACTTTGGGGCGACGGCCGCTGACGACGGTTACCTGTTTGTTCCGGACGGAAGCGGGGCGCTGATCTATCTGAACAACGGCAAGACGGCGGCCTCCTCCTACTCGGCGCTGGTCTACGGCCAGGACGAGACAAAGCAGGTGCTTACGCAGACCAAATCGGAGATCGATCCGAAGCTGACGATCAAGATGCCGGTCTTCGGCGTGAAGTCGGGGGATCAGGCGCTGTTCGCCGTTATCGAGGACGGCGCGGCGTACGCCAATGTGGCCGCGGATATCTCCGGAAGGACCACCTCCTACAATCAGGTGAACGCGGGCTTCCAGTACCTCCAGTACGGCCAGGCGTCCCTAAGTGAGATGGTGGGCTCCAACGGTTATCAGCTGTACTCCAGCCCGCAGTTTGCGGGGACCTACCGGCTGCGCTATTCCTTCCTGACAGGTGAGAAGGCGGATTACTCCGGAATGGCGGACTGCTACCGGCAGTATCTGGAAGGAAACGGCGTGCTGACAAAGAGCGATGAGACGGAGGTTCCGTTCTTCGCCGAATACATCGGCGCGATCAATAAATATAAGACGATCCTGGGCGTGAAGTATGACGCGGTGGAGCCGCTGACCACCTTCGCTCAGAGCGAGGAGATCACGGATCAGTTGATGGGCCTGGGAGTCGATAACCAGAAGGTCGTCTTCTCCGGCTGGGCCAACGGCGGTATGCACGGGACGGCGGGCTTTAAGCAGAAAGCGGTGTCCTCCCTGAAAAAGGGCGGCGTGTCGGCGGAGAAGTTCCAGACGGATATGGCTTCCAAGGGCGTGGACACCTACATGACGGTGGAAATGCAGTACGTCTACAAGGATAAGATGCTGGACGGCTATTCCACTCTCCAGTACGCGCCTAGCTATTTCGACCACTCGAACATCGAGGTGAACAGTTACTTCTTCGCGGACAACAGCCTGGATGAGAAGCTGGCGGACCTTATCAGTCCTTATTACGCGGATAAGACCGCGGACAGCATCCTAAGCGGCGTCGGCAAATACGGTATCCGCAGGCTGAACCTGGGGAGCGTCAGCAATTATCTCTACTCCGATTTCCTGGAGAGCCGCTACACAGACCGGCAGATGGCGATGGGGCTGTACCAGCAGAGCCTCGATAAGATGGCCGGTCAGATGGATTCCATGTTGGGAGACAACGGCAACGATTACGTCTGGAAATACACGGACTATATGATCAACGTGCCCCAGAGCTCCAACGGCTACCAGATCCTGGACGAGGATGTGCCGTTCTACGAGATGGTCCTTCACGGCTCGATCCCCTACGCGGGCGAGGCCATCAACCTGGCGGACGATTACCGGACTACGCTTCTGAAAAGCGTGGAATCCGGCGCGGGACTCCATTTCCAGTGGATCTACGGGGACAATTCCCTGGTCAATGAGACCGACTTCGACTATCTGTACTCGGTGCACTACGGCAACTGGATTGACCGGGCCGCCGCTGATTACAAGCGGGTGGAGGAAGCCCTCGCGGGCCTGGGGAACCAGAAGATCACGGCTCACAGCCGGGACGGCAGCGTGACAAAGACAACCTATGAGAGCGGAACAACCGTGTATGTGAATTACAGCAAGGATAAGGTTACGGTTGACGGAACAGAGATCGGCGCAAGGGATTTCGCGGTAGTGAAAGCCTCCGCCGGGGAAGGGGAGTGAGAAGATGAACTATTTCAAGAAGCGAAACGGCAAATTGAGATTGTCCCTGACCGGCAAGGAAGCGATCGCGGGCGTGCTGTTTATCCTGCCGTTCCTCATCGGATTCTTTGGAATCTTCCTCCCGCTGATCGTGGAGTCCATCCACTTCAGCTTTACCAACATGGAGGTGTCGTCCACCGGGTATGTGCTAAAGCCGGCAGCCAATAACGGCCTGGAGCATTACCTGCGGGCCCTGACCATCGATCCGGACTTTAACCTCCAGCTTCTGACCAGCATCGGCCAGATGGCGGCGAAGGTGCCGCTGGTGATCATTTTCAGCTTCTTCGCGGCGACGCTGATCAACCAGAAGTTCCACGGAAGGGCCATCGCCAGGAGCGTGTTCTTCTTCCCGGTGATCCTGACCAGCGGCGTCATCATGGGCCTGGAGAATTCCGACCTGCTGCTGCAGACGCTGAGCACCACCGGCGAGAGCGCGGAGGATATGGCGTCGTTTCTGAACATGGCAAGGTTCTTAAGCGAGTACACGAACCTGCCGGCCAGCGTGATCGGATTTCTGTCCGACGCGGTCAACGGCATCTATGATATCGTGGTGGCCAGCGGCGTGCAGATCCTGATCTTCCTGGCGGGTCTCCAGTCGATCAGCCCGTCCCTCTACGAGGCCTCCAGCATCGAGGGCGCGACGGCCTGGGAGAATTTCTGGAAGATCACGTTCCCCATGATCAGCTCCATGATTCTGGTGAACAGCGTATATACGATCATCGATCAGTTTACCAATGAGACCAACGAGATGATGACTACCATCCGGGATACGATCTTCGTGGATGTCAAGTACGGATACGGCTCGGCGATGGCGTGGATCTACTTCATCTGTATCGCCGTGATCCTGATCATTGTGGGCGGACTGATTTCAAGGAAGGTGTTCTATTATGATGAAAGATAAAGAGAAAAAGAAGGCATCCGGGAAGAATACCGATTTTGTGAAGAACAAAAAGAAGATCACGCCGGCCCGCGTCGGGAGGTTCCTGATCTCCGTCGTCCGCGGCGTCATCATCGTCGGAATCTGCTTTGTAATCCTGCAGCCGCTGTTTGCGAAGCTGTGCGTGTCCTTCATGGCGGAGCGGGATCTGTACGATTCCAGCGTCAAGTATATCGCCAAGCATTTCACGCTGGATAACTACAAGATGGCGATCGAGGGCATGGATTACTGGACGGTACTGATCCGGACGACGGTTCTGTCAGTGGGAATCTCGCTTCTGCAGCTGTGCTCCTGCCTGCTGACGGCCTACGGCTTCGCCCGGTTCCGCTTCCCGTTCAAGAAGCTCCTGTTCGGGTGCGTGATCCTGTCGCTGATCGTGCCGCCCCAGGTCATCATGCTGCCGCTGTTCATGAAGTACCGGTTCTTTGACGTGTTCGGAATCTTCCAGGCGACGACGGGAGCCAGCGTGAACCTGATCGACACCTACTGGCCGTTCGTCCTTCAGTCGGCCACCTGCATGGGCATCCGCAACGGCCTGTATATCTACATGCTGAGGCAGTTCTTCAAAGGGATGCCAAGGGAGCTGGAGGAGGCGGCGTTTGTGGACGGCAGCGGAAAGCTGCGCACCTTCGTGCAGGTTATGCTGCCCAGCGCCGTGCCGATGATGGTCACCGTGTTCCTGTTCGGCTTTGTGTGGCAGTGGACGGACACCTTCTATACGTCCCTGTATTTAAACAATACGAAGGTGATGTCCTCCTCCTTAAGCAATCTGGCGGTCGGCGTCTACTCGCTCTACGAGAACAACGGCGGCTCCATGAATTTTGTAAGTCCCGGTTTCGTCTCCCTGATGAACAATACGGGCACCATGCTGGCGATCGTGCCGCTGATCCTTCTGTATCTGGTCTGCCAGAAGTACTTCGTGGAAGGCATCGAGAGATCCGGTATCGTCGGGTAACGGAGAACGGCGCGGCAGATCTGCGGAGCCGGAAATTCCCGCGCGGGAGCGGGAACGGACAGCAAATGAATGTTAAGTTCTGTGTATCAGGACTTTAGCAGAATAATTCTCAAGAAAGAGAGGAAAACACTATGAAAAAAAGCATCGAGATCAAGAAGGCTGCTGCTCTTCTGATGTCCGCGGCTATGGTACTGTCCCTGGCGGCATGCGGAAGCAGCAATGGCGGGGGGGCAGAGACGACTGCCGCAGCCACCGAGGCGGCTACCACCGCGGCAGCTGAGACGACCGCAGCCGAGACAACTGCGGCGGAGACGGAAGCTCCCACCGAGCCGGAGCCGGAATATGATTTCGGCGGAAGAGTTTTAAGGATCGGCTCCTACTACGACATGGCGCCCGATCCCAGCGCCAACGCCATCGAGGCGGCCCTGGCCGAGAGGATCAAGTTCGTTGAGGACAATTACAACTGCAAGATCGAGTTCGTGAACCTGGAAGGCGACTACATGAACGACTACGTAACCAGCGTTCTGGCAGGCGATCCGGTTGTGGATATCGGCTACGCCGTGACGAACCGTGTGCTTCCGTCCCTGATCGAGGGCGGCATCGCGTATCCGGTGAGCGACCTGGGCGTGTTTGACTTCGACGCGTACAAGTGGCGTCAGGACGTCAGCAAGGCCGGCACCTACAAGGGCAAGACCTATACCTGGTGCTTAAAGGATCCGGAGATCCGCTACGGCATCTTCTGGAACAAGACCCTGTTCGAGCAGTACGGTCTGCCGGATCTGTACGAGCTGATGGAGAACGACGAGTGGACCTGGGAGAAGTTCAAAGAGATCGCCATCGCCGGCAACCAGGATCTGGACAACGACGGTACCTATGATATCGTGGGCTTCAACGCCAGAGAGAATCTGCCCTGGTGCTTCATGTCCTCCAACGGCGTTACGGTCTGCGAGCAGACGGACGCCGGCGTCGAGATCGATCTGAGCGATCCCGCGGTTGTGGAAGCTCTGACCGCGCTGCAGGATTTCGCGACCACCGTCGACTATGACGACGACATCGACTGGTCCACCGAGAGCTGGGACGACATGATTCACTACTTCCGCGACGGCAAGGCCATGATGTGCCTGGAAGAGTTCTGGATCTCCTACAGCTACCTGAACAACGCCGACACGCCGATGCAGGACGACTGGGGCTGGGTACCGTTCCCGAAGGGACCGTCCGCGACCGACTGGTCCTGCTACGGCAAGGAGAACGGATGCCGCATCATGCTGAACGGCATCGACAAGCCGGAAGAGGCCGCCCTGATCTATGACCTGATCACGGATCTGGCCGACACCGACGAAGAGTGGGACGATCTGATGGAGGATAAGCTGGAGAGCTGGTGCGACGACGGCGAGACTGTTGAGAACGTATCCTATATCTACAACAACGGCATCACCAACATCAATACCATCAACGGCTTCTCTGATCTGAACACCGCTGTAAACAACATGTTCAACGACATCGCAGCCGGAACTACGACCCCGCAGACTGCCATCGAGACTTATCAGTCCCAGATCGACGCGGCCATCGCGGATCTTGCGAACCACGATTACGACGCGGAGATGCAGGAAATGGTCATCACCGAGGAGGAAGAGTCCGCGGAAGAGACCGAAGCGGCGGCAGAATAATCCCGGACGCGAGGAAATGAAGAAGGCTTCAATCGCAGCATGAGTTGAGATTCAGAAAGGGGGCCTCAGTTGTGCGCTGGGGCTCCCTTTTTCAGCAAAAAATGAAACGGTAATCCAGGAGGAGAGGAAAACAGGAATGAGATTTGAGGTCAGGGATACATTTTATCTGGATGGGGAGAAATTTCAGATCCTGTCGGGAAGCATTCATTATTTCCGGATCGTGCCGGAGTACTGGCGCGACCGGCTTATGAAACTGAAAAGTCTCGGACTGAATACGGTAGAGACTTATGTCCCGTGGAATGTGCATGAGCCAAGGAAGGGAGAATTCGTATTTGACGGTATGGCGGATGTGGCCGGTTTCGTCCGGCTGGCCCAGGAGCTTGGCCTGTATGTGATCCTGCGTCCCTCTCCCTATATCTGCGCGGAGTGGGAGTTCGGCGGGCTGCCCGCCTGGCTTCTCAGGGAGGATATTTCCGTCAGGAGCGCGTCGGAAGCGTTCCTGCGCCATGTGCGGGAGTATTATCAGGTGCTCCTGCCCATTTTAAAGCCCCTTCAGATCACTGAGGGCGGCAATGTAATCCTGATGCAGGTGGAGAATGAATACGGACATTTCGCGGATGATACGGCGTATATGGAAACGATGCGCGATCTGCTTCTGGAAGGCGGGATTACGGTTCCTCTGATCACGTCGGACGATCCGCGCGAGGAAAGCCTGAAAGGCGGCCGCGTAAAGGGCGCGCTGACCACGGGCAATTTCGGTTCCCATACGAAGGAACGGTTTGAGATTCTTAAGAAATTTACAGAGGGCGGACCTCTGATGTGCGCGGAATTCTGGGTGGGCTGGTTTGACCACTGGGGAAACGGCGGCCATAAGACCGGCGATCTGGAGCAAAGCGCGATAGACCTGGAAGACATGCTGAAAATGGGACATGTCAATATCTATATGTTTGTCGGCGGCACCAACTTCGGCTTCATGAACGGCGCCAACTATTATGACGAGCTGACGCCGGATGTGACGTCCTACGATTACGACGCGGTTCTGACGGAGGCGGGTGATTTTACGCCCAAATATTACCGCTACCGGGAGATTATCGGCCGGTACGCGCCTCTGCCGGAAGTGCGGCTGCCTGCGCCGGCCGCAAAGAAGGCGTACGGGACGGTGACGGCAAAGGAGAAGGTGGGGCTGTGGGAGTCCCTTGAGCTTTTGTCAGATCCGCAGGAGAGCATCTGTCCGCGGAGCATGGAGCGGCTGGGGCAGAATTACGGCTACATCCTGTATGCGTCGCCGATCCGCAATGAGCGGAAGCTGACGAGCATCCGGCTTCTGAAAGCCAACGACCGGGCCAGCCTGTTTCTGGGGGATCAGCGCCTTCTGACCCTCTACGACCGGGAGCTTCTGACGGAGCACGAGCTTGACGCGGAAGCGGAGGAAGGCCAGATGCTGCGGATTCTCGTGGAAAACATGGGCCGGGTGAATTTCGGCCCCCGCATGAACGAACAGCGGAAAGGGATCGACGGCTGTGTGCAGATCAACGGCCATATTCATACCCGCTGGAAGCAGTACCCTCTGCCACTTGATAACCTTGATAGACTCGACTTTAGCAGAGGTTACACAGAAGGAGAGCCGGCGTTCTACCGGTTCGAGTTTGCGGCGGAGGAAGAGGGCGATACCTTCCTGGAACTGGACGGCTGGGGCAAGGGCTGCGTCTTTGTCAACGGTTTTAACATCGGACGGTTCTGGGAGATCGGCCCGCAGCGGCGCCTCTACGTGCCGGCCCCGCTTCTTCGGGAAGGCCGAAACGAAGTGATCGTGTTTGAGACGGAAGGAAAGGCGTCCGGGACGATCGCATTTGTGGACGAGCCGGATATCGGCTGAAGGAAGAAGAGACATTAACAGAAATACATATAGAAGACGAAATATCGTCTGCCTGCCGCGCCCGGCCCGGTCAATCCCCTCTCTGATTGACCGGGCCGGGCGTAGTAATGGGGAATAAATTTTCTGTCAAATTTGATTGACACGTTTCAAAATATGAAGTATACTGTGGTTGCCCTGATTTTGCGCTGAAATTAGCGGAAAGCGTCAGGATAACCCGAAAAAGAGACAGAATGATTGGAAAACAAAAAGGGAGTACGAAGATGGAGGAGAATGGACTGCGGCCGGGAGAGGAATCTCTGCTTCGGCGGACCGCATTGCGGATTGTAAAAGATCAACCGGGAATCTATGGGATGCCCCAGGTGGCGTTCGATGCGGATTTTTACTGCGTGGGGATGAAGGAGGAGGCCTTTTGCTATGAGACGGAAAAGGAATTTGTCGTCTATGCAGAGCATCTGCTTTTGACGGATGCCTGTCTGGTTACCGGCTCCTATGAGGAAGGCGGCGGCTGGGAAACTGCGGCCGTGGTTTGCGAAGGCCGGCGACTGCTTTTGCAAAGGGATGGCAAAAAGGTTCGCTTTACATTTGAGATCAGCGGGCTGACGGGGAAGACGCGGACCCTGTATATCCATACCATTCTCCGTGAACCGGGACTGACGCTCCGGGCCGAGCAGAATGACGAGGGAAGGCGGGCCGGGGCATACCGCCAGGGCGAATATCCCGCTGTTCAGACGGCGGCGGCCCTTCACTATGAATTCGGAATGCGCGAGCTGCTGAAAAAATCAGGAGTTCCTTCCAGGCTGAACGAGGCCGGCCTGGGATATCTTCTGCTGCTGGGCTTTGAGACCAACAATGAAGTACACGGAGACTGGCCGCCACACTGGCATCTGATTTTCCGCTGGCCGGATTACTGCGGCTCCCAGGCGCCCCATATCTATCTGGATGAAACCGGCCGCATGACCCGCAATCTGATGTGTATTGACGGAATCCCGCGGGTGAGATACACGTATGCTCCGGGCGAGTGGTGCAGTCTGGTGGACCGGTACGGCAGGCACGTTCTGGAAATCCGGATCGATGAGGACGGCGGCATGTCGGCAGCAGCCCCGAACGGGCCGGTTTTCCGGCTGGGGGCATATCGGGACGGCTGCGTAAAGCTCTATGAGGAGGCGGCGGAAATCGGAACCGTCCGGGTTCAGAACGATACGCAGGAGGGCGTTTTGCGCATCCTGAAACAGAAAACCGGGTATCCGGAGACCACAGAGGAGATAAGGTACGATCCCCTAAGCGGCGGGATACTCGGTCATACGGGCTGGGGAGCCTTCTTATAAACGGATGCGCAAAATGGAAAACCGGGCGGCGCGTTTCACTCTTCCGGCGGAAACGCGTTCCGGTAAGCCTGCGCCGCGAATGTCAGGGCCTCCGCGGGTTCCATGGTGCCGTTAAAGACATTGTTCACTGCCATTCCCAGAATACTCAGAAAATGACGTTCGTCGAAATGCGTCTGCCGGTTGGGCGGGATTCGGTTGGTATGCGAGAGGGACAGGCAGTCGCGGGAGAGGGCCAGCCAGGGATACGTATCCAGCACTTCATAATTCTCATACGTTTTAAGGCAGGGCGATACGCTTCCGAGAAGAGTCATCGCCGTTGTAACCTCTTCGCTGCAGACCCAGCGTATAAAGTCAACCGCTTCCTGCGGGTTCTTGCTGTTGCGGCAGACGCCGATGGTGCCTCCGCCCAGAAGCGGATTCGCGCCCGGCACCGGCGCGTAGCCGATTTTGTTCGTAATTCGGGAGCCGGAATCCAGCATCTCAGACGCGTAATTGCTGAAAAGCACTGTCATCGCCGTATTTCCCGCGGCGAATTCCTGCGCTGTTTCCCTCCACCAGCTGCTGTGGCGGGAGGGGGAATAGAGGCGCGTCTCCGCCAGCTCCTGCATGGCCGTGAGGCCGGCAGAAGTCTCCAGAAGGATATCTCCCTTTGCGGTGAACAGATCGCTGGTGTGACTGAAATACCGGGTGAGATACTCCGTGGCGGCGACGCCGCTGTTGCCCAGCGTCAGTGTAGTCCCGTAAGTGACGGGAGACGTCGGGTTGTATTTTTTGGTAAAGAATTTGGCGACGCGGTTAAAGCTTTTATAATCTTTGGGAGGCGTCAGTTCACATTTATACTGCTCCTTATACAGCCGCTGAAGCGCTGCGCTTTCGAACAGATCCCTGCGGTAAAAGAGCAGCTGGACGCTGGGGGTTAAAGGAAGGGCGTACATGGTATCCCCGACATGCGAGTATTTGGGAATCAGTCCTGGGATAAAGGTCTGCAGGGTTCGGTCGAGATCCGCCGACAAATCCTTAAGCGGCGTAAAGATCTGGGCTCCGAACCAGGAAAGCCAGGTATGGTCCAGGCGGATTACGTCGAAGATGGGGGTGTCTCCCAGCCCTTTTAAAATTTCGTGAAGACCGTCATAAGAACTGATCACGATTTTCACCTGAATGCCCGTGGCGTCCGTGTACAGCTTGGAAAGATTTTCAATGATGCGTCCGGTCGGGCTGTCCAGCGTCAGAAGAGTGATGCTTTTGCCGCTCTGACGCGCGTGGGAGACGTTGACCCAGGGACGGATGCCGTCGTTGGTCAGGACCGCGCGTTTATTGTCAGCCGGTTCTTCGGGCGGGGCGGGCGTTTGGAGCTGGAAAATCAGCTGCCGGGCCGCGTTTCTCCCAAGAAGCCGGTAATTCAGCTCGTAGCAGACGATCCCCCTGGAAGGCATGGTAAATAAGGGCGAAAGCGTGTAGAGCTGTGTTTGGCACTCGCGGTGGAAGGTATGCTGGATGTTGGAAAAGGTCTGGGCCAGACCGTAATTTGTCATGAAAACGGCCTCCAGATCCGGTTCCTCCGCCAAAAGCTGCAGGAAATGGTTGTTGCAGTGGAGGGAGTCCGTCTGGATTGCGCGCACATGACACGCAGAGTCCTTCAAAACGGAGAGGAAACGGTCGAGAAAGGCATGCTCACAGGAGAAAGACAGGTTTTCCGTCACGACCGCGATATCCAGATACCCTTTTCGGAGAACTTCCCGGGCGAGATCCTGCCCGGCTTTGTCATAATCAAATCCAAGATAGGGAAAATCTTCGCTTGGCCGCCGCTCGATCAGAAGGATGTCCTGGGAGGAAAAGCCCATCGAGGAATAGCTCAAAGGAGAACCGGAAGGCTGGCAGCTGAACGCGGCAAGCCCGGCGACGCCGTCAGAGCGGATCGCTCCCAGCTGGTTATTCTCATTTTCCGGGTTATCTGCCGAGAGATAAAGGTTTACCGAGTACCCGCAGGTTTCCGCGTAGTGCTTGAAGCTGAGAAAAAAATCGGTGTAATGCCGGTCGTAAATATTGGGAAGCAGTACGGCGAGGACATTGGAAGCGCCCTTGCGCAGCAGCCGCGCGCGCCGATTGATGGTATAGCCCAGCTTTGCCGCCGCCTCTTCTACCAGGCGGATTTTGTCGCTGCTAACGTTTCCCTTTCCGTTGAGTACGTTTGATACGGTGCCCTGTGCCACTCCGGCCTCCCGGGCGATGTCTTTGATGGTTGCCATTCGGTTTCTGTCCTTTCCCATTTTCTTTATTATACTTGAAATTGTTCAATAAGGCAATAGAAGTAATCAAAATACTTCATATATTTGACACGTTTCAAATAATGTGCTATGATGTTTATCGGAAACCTTTATCAGAAACCGGTTAAAAAAGGAGAGGTATATGAACAGACTTAGGGAAATGTATGAGGAACGGGGTGTGCTTGTAGCCGCCCACCGAGGCGTAAGCGGGGCGAACATCCCGTGCAACACGATTGCGGCCTTTGAAATCGCCGTTCAGGCTGGAGCCGCAATTCTGGAGATGGATCTGTTTCGGAGTGCGGACGGTGAGATATTTATTTTCCATACAGGCAAGGAGCCGCATCTTCTGGGTGAAAATCTGGATCTGACCAGGCTGACGTCGAAGGAGATCCGGAAGCTGCGGCTTTTGAATGCGGACCGCAACGCGACCGGCTATGGGATCGATTCGTTTGATGATGTATTGGAGCAGTTTAAGGGAAGATGCCTGCTGAATCTTGATCGCTGCGGAGGGTTTCTGAAGGACGCGGTCCGCTGCGTGGAACGTCACGGCATGAGGGAGCAGGTTTTGCTGAAATCCGATCCCGCCTGCGACCTGCTGGAGGAGGTGGAAAGCTGCGCGCCGGAGTATATGTATCTCCCGATCTATATGGAACGCGATACGGCCACGGAGCAGATTCTCCATAGGAACATCAATCTGGTGGGCGCGGAGCTGGTTTTTGAGACAGAAGCGTCGCCCGTAGCTTTAGAGGAATACATCGACTCCATGCGGAAGAAGGGGCTTGTACTCTGGGGAAACAGCCTGCTGTATAATGAAAAGGTGCCGCTGGCCGGAGGGCACAGCGATGATGTTTCTATGCTGGGACAGCCGGAGAAAGGCTGGGGCTGGCTGGCGGAGAAGGGCTTCGGCATCATCCAGACGGACTGGGCATTTCAGTGTGCGGCCTGGCTGCGGCGGGAAGATTGGATAAAATAATGTGACGTATCAAAATGTATTATCGAGTAATTTGAAGATAATGGATGAAAAAATTTAATTGAAATTGAAAAATTGTCGATAATTAACAAAAATTAGGAAGCGATTTGTGAAATATAGTAATTGACACGTTTCAATATCATAATGTATACTGAATTACGTCGATATAAAACAAAACCGTTTTAAAAAAGGAGGAAGTACTATGAAGATGAGGAAAGTTTTTTCCGTAATGACGGCGGCCGCACTGACTTTGTCCCTGCTTACGGGATGCGGCGGGAATTCTTCCGGTTCAGCCGGTACAACCGCGGCGACATCTGCGGCGGCGAAGGAAGAGAGTACGGTGGCGAAGGAGGAGACGGTTCAGGCAGCGGAAACAGGGAATGGTGAAACTGCCGCGGAAGGAGAAGAATTAAACGGAACGATCGAATATTGGTCCAGCTGGAGCGAGACGGAGAATCAGGCTCTGGTGCTGCAGAAGGCGGCGGAGGCTTTTACCGAGCTCCATCCGGACGTGAAGATCAACTTTACCTTTAATGGCCGTGATAACCGCTACCTGGTGCAGTCGGCCCTGGAGGCGGGGACGCATATTGACGTCATGGACGCCAATATTGACAATATCGTCAATCTTTGGTCGGATTACGTGATGGATCTGACAGACTATATGGATAAGCCTTATGATACGACAGACGGGAAACCCTACAAGGAATGCGTGATGCCCAGTATGCTTGGGCTTGCTTCCTCCCTGTTTGACGGCAAGACCATGTGCATTCCTTATATTCCGCAGGCGTTTATGGTATTCTGCAACAAGGGAATATTTGAGGAGGTCGGAATTACGGAGTATCCGAAAACCTGGGATGAGCTTCTGGATGCGTGCGCAAAGATCAAGGCGGCCGGATATATCCCGATTACGACGGAAGACAACCGGAGGCCAAGCTGGGTCGGCTATTATCTGAGCCGTCTGGTAGGCGATGAGAGGGTGAAAGAGATTGCTGCCGACAGCTCCCAGTGGGATGACCCGAAGATTCTTGAGGCGGCGAAGGCGATTGAGGAGCTGGCGACTCTGGGGTACTTCGATCCAAATGTGGCGTCCAATGTCTACCCGGCCGGACAGAATGACTTTGTGATAAGCGGGAATATCGCTATGTTTATCAACGGCACATGGATGCCGAATGAGACGGCGGAGGCTACTCCGGAAGATTTCAAATGGGGCGCGTTCGCTTTCCCGGAGGTTCCGAATGGAATCAACGGAAGGGAAGCCGGCTGCTACAGTACCTATGCGATCGCGGTGAATAAGGAGGCGACGAAGGAAGCCGCGGATATCGCTGTCGCTTTCGCGGCCTATGTGACCACCAGCGAATATGATCAGATGTTCTCGGATGAGGCGAATTCCATTCCTATGAGCCTTGATGCTACATGGCCGGATAACCTTTTGGAAGCCCGAGAGGTTATGAATAGTTACACGGAGCGCTTCATGTCCCAGACTTCTCTGGGGTCGAGCACGGACAGCAGCACTATCATCAGCGACGCGTGCGTGAAGCTGTACGCAGGCGAGATCACGGCGGAGGAATTTGTGGAAGAAGCCGGCAGTTTCTGACGGGAACCGTAACAGTTACATTGTGTATGGCGGGGCAGAATGAAAGAAAAACATTCTGCCCCTTGCAGATAAGGGGGTAACAATTTGAAGCAGACGAAACGCTCCATCGCGATCTTTTTGGGGCCTGCGGCGTTGCTGTACGTGCTGGTATTTTTCTATCCGGTAGTCCGCACCACAATGATGAGCTTTTTTGAGATGCGGGGGATCAGCAGCCCGATGAAAGAGTGGACGTTTGCCGGACTCAAGAATTTTAATAAGCTTTTTCACACGCAGCTGTTTCTGATTTCCATGAAAAATATCGGTAAAATATGGCTGTATACCGGTATTGCTACTCTGGGGTTCGCATTGCTTTTGGCCCTTATTCTGACGCAGGGCCTGAAATTTCAGAAGTTTTTCCGCGCTTCCGTTTATCTGCCGAATGTTATAGCGGCAGTGGCGATCGGCTATATGTGGCTTTTGTATGTATTCAATAATAAATTTGGCCTGCTGACGACCCTGTTTAAGCTGCTGGGGTGGGAGAAGATGGCCCAGTTCCAGTGGCTGAGCGGAAACAATATGTTCCTCTCCATGTGTATCGCCTATGTATTCAGCAATACCGGATATTTTATGATGATGTACATTGCGGCCATGGAGAACATATCCCGGGATTACTATGATTCCGCCCACATAGAGGGCGCTAACGTGTTCCAGCGTTTTTTGTACATTACGCTGCCGCTGATTAAGGGCGTGCTGGGGATGTCCGCGGTTTTGTGGACGACCAGGACTATCGGCTTTTTCGCCTTGGCGCAGGTATTCAGCAATACCAGTACGTTTACGCCGATGCTTTATACGTACCGGACGTTGTTTGCCACGGAGGCGGGGAGCGAGAGCGTGAACCCAGGCGTTGCGGCCGCGTCCGCGGTCGTCATGACGCTGACGGCAGTGATTGTCTCCCAGGGACTGAAGCATTTGATTAAGACAGAGAATTATGAGATATAGGAGGCAGGCGATGAGTCGTAAAAGAAAGATCATATCTGGACTGAAAAAGGAAATGCTCCGTCTGCCCGGCTATCTGCTTGTCATTGTCTGGGTCGGTTTTACGTTTTTCATGATCGGTTGGATTATCCTTGCGTCTTTTTCCACGACGCGCGAGATCTTTACCGGGGATTTGCTGGCAAGCGGCCTGCACGTTTCCAATTATGTAAAAGCATTTATCACCAATAAGGGATTGCGGAACCTGATGAATTCGGTTATCTACACGGTGCCGTCCTGCGTCCTGATCATTCTGGTCTGCGCGCCGGCCGCCTATTGTATTTCCCGGTTTGCTTTCCGGGGAAACGGCCTGCTTCAGAAGCTGATTCTGATCGGACTTGCGATACCGGGCATTATGATTATCATGCCGATGTTTTCGATCATCAGCACCCTGAATCTTTCGGGAAGCCATTTTACGCTGATTTTCCTGTACACGGCGACTTCCGTGCCCTATTCGACGTTCTTTCTGATGCCGTTTTTTGCCGGTGTGTCCACGACCTATGAGGACGCGGCCGCCATTGACGGCTGCGGGCCGGTGCGGTGTTTCTGGCACATTATGTTCCCGCTGGTGCAGCCGGCGATTGTGACGATTACGATTTTTAACTTTATCAGTAAATGGAATGAATATTTTATGGCGCTGGTATTTGCCAACAAATCGGAGCTGCGTCCGATCGGCGTAGGTCTTTATCAGATTGTGACATCCATGATGAATTCGGGCGATTGGGCCGGGATGTTTGCTTCCGTCGTGATCGTATTTGTGCCGACTGTTGTGATCTACGCGTTCTTGTCAGATAAGATCATTTCAGGAGTAACAGCAGGCGGAGTTAAGGGATAAGACCGGATGGCAGGATGGTGGAAGAAGAAAGTTGGTGATGACAGATGAAGCTGAAATTTCTTGGGATCGGCGCGGCGTATAATCCGTCTTGGGGAAGCAACAGCGCGTTCTTTTTGATGGAGGATCAGTTATATCTGCTGGACTGCGGCGAGAGTGCGTTTGAGCGTCTGGTAAACCGGCCGGAGCTGGCCGGCTGCAGGGCGGTGAATGTGCTGGTGACGCATCTCCACGCGGATCATATCGGGAGCCTTGGTTCCTTTATCTCTTATTGCGGTCATGTACTGGAAAAGCCGGTTCTCGTCGCAACGCCGGATGCTACGCTTGTGACGGTTTTGGACTTAATGGGGATAAGGCCGGATACCTATGTGTTTCGGCAGGATTTTACGAAACCGTTTCCGGGCGGGCTTACGATAACCCCGCTTCCTGTGAAGCATGTTTCGGGGATGGCCTGCTATGGATATTACCTTTATGACGGAGAGGAGACGATCTTCTACAGCGGGGATTCCAATGCGCTGCCGCCCCAGGTTTTGGAGGGACTTCTGACAGAAGAAATAACGCGGGTCTACCAGGAGGCAACCTATCGGGAAGGGGTTCACGCGGGCCATTGTTCGCTGGAGCAGCTATGTGCTGCTGTTCCGCCGGATGTGCGAAGTCAGATTGTCTGTATGCACTTCAACGAGGACTTTTTGGCTGCCGTTCGGAGCGCGGGCTTTTCGGCGGCGAGCCCGGTGAGGGCCGCTGCGGAGGAAAATGATTTTGGAAAACGTATTATAGTCAGATAAAAAAGATGGAGGCTAGAATGGGAAGTTACGAGATATTTGCTAATCACGCGCACATTTTTCAGAAGCAGGTGAGAGAAGACGGAACCATGGAGGCGCTTCTGCGGGTTATGGACAGCTGCGGCATCAGCCGCGCCGTAGCGTTTGCGCCCTTCCATAAATATTTTGACGACAGCTGCTGCGCAAACCCGAACCGGTGGCTTGCAAAGACAATCCATGGAAACAGCAGGCTGTATGGGTTTGGAGTGATCGACTTTGCCAGAGACGATCTGGCAGATCAGGTTCATGAGGCGAAGCAGCTTGGCCTTAGAGGATTGAAGCTGCATCCCGCTTTCCAGAAATTTAAGATCGATTCGGACGCTGCTTTTCAGGTTTATGAAGCGGCGCAGAAGGAGGGGCTGCCGATTTCCTTCCATACGGGAATTCATTGGCATCGCATCCGTGATTATAATATGCTGCTCTTTGACGAGGTGGCTTACCATTTCCCGGAGCTTCGATTCAGTATGGAACATGTGGGCGGCTACTCCTTTTTCCTGGACGGCGTTGCGGTCATGAGCAATAACCGCGAGAACGTCTACGCGGGCCTTACCAGCGTCTTTGACCGCGGGAAAAACAAATATTGGTATCTAAACGATCAGCAGGTGAAAGACCTGCTGTGGATCACGGGGTGCGAGAGGAGCATCTTCGGACTGGATTTCCCGTATAACGGGGCGGAGGAGATTGCGGCCGCGATTGAAAAGGTGCGCTCTCTGGGCTTGACAGAGACGGAGGAAGCGTTTATTATGGGAGAAAATCTGGAACGTTTTCTCGCCTGAAATTTCGGAAAAGAGGCGGGGCGGCCGATGTATGGAAAGGGGAAGTCAGGATGGAAAAGAAAAGCAAAATGTGGATGCGTTTTCCGGGCGGGAAATCCAAGACGCTGACTCTCAGCTATGACGACGGCGTAGAGCAGGACGTCCGCCTGATGAAACTGATGAAGCAGCATGGGCTGAAAGGCACTTTCAATCTGAACAGCGGGAGGTTTGCCGAAGAGGGAACCGTGTATCCGCCAGGAACGATTCACCGGCCGATGACCCTTCAGCAGGCGAAGGCGCTTTATAAGGACAGCGGTATGGAGGTGGCGGTGCACGGGCTGACGCATCCGTTCCTGGAGCAGCTGTCTCCGGTTCAGTGCACCTGGGAGGTAGTGGCCGACCGGGAGCGGCTGGAGAAGGAGTTCGGAACGATCGTCCGCGGCATGGCTTATCCGTATGGAACTTACAATGATTCCGTTGTGGAATGCCTGCGGGCCTGCGGAATCGTCTACGCGAGGACGGTCATTTCCTCCCACAGCTTTGCGCTGCCCTCCGACTGGCTCCGGCTGCAGGCCACCTGCCATCATAAGGATCCGATGTTGATGGAGCTGGCGCGGAAATTCGCGGAGAAGATACCGGACCGGGCGCCCCGGATGTTTTATCTGTGGGGACACAGCTATGAGTTCGAGGCGGATCAGAACTGGAATGTGATGGAAGAGTTCGCCGGCTATATGGGCGGACGGGATGATGTCTGGTATGCTACGAACCTGGAAATCTACGATTATATCGAGGCATGGGGCCGCCTTGTGTTCAGCGCGGACGGCACGCGCATTTACAACCCGACCGCGTACTCGCTGTGGTATTGCGCGGACGGCGAATGCGGCGTCATCCGTCCCGGAGAGACGAAATAAGACGGGACGGACGGCCTACAGTTTCACTACGGTGTAGGAGTGGCCTACGCTGGGCAGGAGCTTCTCCAGAATGTCGGAGGTCTTAATCCGAAGACTGGAGGTATTGACGCATGGATGACAGCCGAGGTAGGCGTGACCATTCAGAACGTCTTCATCGATCAGAAGACGTACGCGGCAGTTCTTGTCATTCATCAGCCCGAGCACGCTGACAGAGCCCGGGGTGATGTCTAAAAATTCTTCCATAGCTTCCGCGGAAGCAAAAGAAAGGCGCGCACTGCCGATCTCCTTTGAGAGGACGGCAGTGCGAAATTTTTTCTTACCGGGCATCATCAGGAGGTAGAAGCTGGTTTTCTGGGCATTGCAGAGAAAGAGATTTTTGCAGATATCGATGCCCAGCCGCTTGTCGATGTCGTGACAGGCCTCGATCGTATACGTGGCGCTGTGATCCAGCCGCTGATAGGTGATACCAAGACTGTCCAGGAGATCATAGGTGCGTATCTCACGGGGAAGACGCCCTGCGGTGTCTGCGGGGCGGCCGGTGTAAAGGTTGGGATCTATGTAAAATTCGTCCACACGCAAAACTCCTTTTGGAAATGAATTTGCATTCGCGCATGAGATTATTATACAAAAACAGGTGGAAAATGCAACCGGGTTATTTTATAATAAGTGAAAATAAATGAAAATGCAGCCGCGTTGCGTAAAAAGGACGCCGGTATTTGGTGCAGGGAAATTGGAGATTGCAGTGATGGAGAAGAGAGAGAAGCGACAGGCAGAGAGCAGAAAGAGGAAAATAGAAGACCGAAGGCAGCAGATAGAAAGCGGGAAGCAGATGGCGTCAGAAGGCCGAAGGCAGTCGGTGTCAGAGGGCGGGAAGCGGCAGGCAGAAGACCAAAGACGACAGATAAAAGGTGGGAAGCGGCAGGAAGGTGTGAATTTGACGCGCGGGAATCAGAGAGGGCGCAGCCAGGGAGAGAATGAAAGGCAGAAGGTGCGGCCGGCTGCCGCCCCCGGCAGGGAGACGCGCCATGCCCCGGCGCCGTGCCCGGCGTTTAAGAAATGCGGCGGCTGCCAGATGCTGGATCTGCCTTATGAGGAGCAGCTGCGCCGAAAGCAGCAAAATGTGGAGAGACTTCTTAAGGAATATTGCAAAGTCGGGCCAATCGTGGGAATGGAGGAGCCGTTTCATTATCGGAACAAGGTACATGCGGTGTTCGGGTTTCGGAAGGGCGAGATCATATCGGGGGTCTATCAGGAGGGCAGCCACGAGATCGTACCGGTGAAGAGCTGTATGATTGAGGATGAAAAAGCGGATGCGATCATCGCGACAGTCCGTGAACTGGCGAAGTCCTTTAAAATCCGGACTTATGATGAAGATACCGGGTATGGGCTTTTGCGGCATGTCTTGGTGAAGCGGGGCTTTGCGACCGGAGAGATCATGGTGGTGCTTGTAATGGCAGCGCCGGTCTTTCCTTCCAGAAATCATTTTGTAAAAGCATTGCGTGAACGCCATCCGGAAATTACAACAGTGATTCAGAATCAGAATGACCGTGCCACCAGTATGGTACTCGGCGATAAGGAGAGGGTGCTTTTCGGAAAGGGTTATATCGAGGACGAACTGTGCGGCTATCGTTTCCGCATTTCCAGCCGCTCTTTTTATCAGGTGAATCCGCTGCAGACGGAGAAGCTTTATGCGAAAGCCATGGAATTAGCGGGGCTGACCGGTCAGGAGACAGTGATCGACGCCTACTGCGGCACCGGCACCATCGGCATTATCGCGAGCGCACGTGCGGGCCGCGTGATCGGCGTGGAGCTGAACGCGGACGCGGTGCGCGACGCGGCGGCAAACGCAAAGCGGAACCATGTGGAGAATATTCAGTTCTATCAAAATGACGCGAGTGCCTTTATGGTCGGAATGGCGCAGCAAGGGGAGCGCGCGGATGTGATTTTCCTGGACCCGCCGCGTAGCGGAAGCACGGAGGAATTCATTCGGGCCGCGGCGGCGCTGAAACCGTCGCGGGTGATGTACATTTCCTGCAACCCGGAGACGCTTGCCCGGGACCTCAAGGTGTTCCGGCAGTTCGGCTACCGTGCGGACGGGGCATGGCCGTATGATTTATTTCCGCAAACGGAGCACGTTGAGACGGTATGCTTATTGTCCAAACTCAATGTCAAGCAGCATATCGAAGTTGAACTCACCATGGACGAGATGGATTTGACCGCTGCCGAGAAGAAAGCCAGCTATGAGGAAATCAAGGAGTATGTGCTGGAGAAATTCGGAATGAAGGTCAGCCACTTGTATATTGCACAAGTGAAGCGGAAGTGCGGGATTATCGAGCGGGAGAATTATAATAAGCCCAAGTCAGAGAGCGCCAAGCAGCCCCAATGCCCGCCGGAGAAAGAAGCCGCGATAAGGGAGGCGTTGGAATATTTCAAGATGATATAAATATAACAGTCGGCGATTTTGGGATTCATCTCACA
>CANRHU010000008.1 GCA_947630485.1 uncultured Lachnospiraceae bacterium | reverse complement strand
TACAAGCAGCTGGCAGATTCAGAGGCCACAACTTACGCTGAGAAGCTCACCAACGGCCAGCTCTCTACTGTGGCCCGTATTCCTGCTGCGATCATTATGTCTGACGGCGGGGCCAACTTTGCTTTCAATGAGATGGGACCGAATGATGGAAGAGACTATGCGGCAAAAGATTGGTATGTCCGCTACGGTCAGAAGAAAACAGACGCGCCAGCATCGCCATCGGACGCTACTAATTATTATATGGATGATAATAACTGGGGCGCTGCTAGTTCGACGTATAATGACAGCTATGTAGACGGACATAACATGGATTATAAACACCACTTTGGGGTAAGCGGCTCAGTCGAGACGTCAGACTATCAAACTGGAAACCTCGGAGATGAGTGGTACAACGTCTATCTGCCCGGGAAGAAAACCCTCGGCGAGGGGTGGGACGGCCTGCACGGGATGTATAATTTGGGTGCGGACTGTTATAAGGACGGAACTCTGTCAAGTCAGCCGGCATGGAATCATGCAGGCGTGTTATACAGCAGTGATAACAGTTTGGCAGGAACTGCCGGCACGACGCTGGAGGTTTTGCTTACAGCCTCTTATATGAATGAGGTGGTGAAGGAGCATTATGCGAACGGTTGGAGTAAAAATAACGCTACGGAGTCCAGCCGGGTTCAGTTGTCGACATTTACAATGAATGTCGATACAAAACATGTGCCTCAGTGGGGCCGCTGGCGATTGTATCCTACTCTGAATCCAAAGGAATATTCCCTTGATTTTGCTGCCCCCACAGATAAAGATACTTGGAGTAATGATAAAAAAAAGTTTGGCGAAACGTTTGGAGGAACGGAGTGGGGCTCAAATGGAAATACATATCATGATTTAGTGTTTGCTGGTCTTTCTGCGACGTGGAAAACTTTGAAAGAGGGTGGGTCAGCGGATGCGGCAATGGCTGACCCTACTGGCGATCCCAGAATACGAATCAATCCTATCAGTGAAGGCGGCAGCACCTACCTCGCGGGTGACAAAGACACAGTCACCATCACCAATAAAGAGGTCATTGACAACATCGCCTACAACGATAAATTTTACGACGTGGAATCCGAAAAACTGAGCGAGATTTTCGACGAGATACTTACCCTCATCCTGGGCAAGGTCTTTGTCCCCGTCTCCGGCGACAATGACGCGGGCGTGGGCGATTCCATTACCTACCAGGATCCGATTGGCCTGTATATGGAGATCAAGAACGGCGCGATTCAGGCCAAGCCGCATCACAGGGTCGGGCCCGGAGTGACAGAGAGCGAGCAGATTTACGATATGGCTATGCTGCTCTTCGGCGAGGTACACGGCCTGGTCCGCGCCGGGGTGTACGATTATAAGTGGAGCGACGAGTATATCAGTAAGATTAACAGCAATCCGAACCCCCCGGAGGGTAAGGACACGAGCGCATGGAAGGCAGGCGAGACCAATCTCCCGATCGGCTGGTACAAGGGCGACGCGGCCAACGCGGAATATTCCTATGACGCGAACGGTCTGCCGAAGGGCTATACGTCAGCGGCAGATGCCTGGGCAGACGGCTGGGTGTTGCGGCTGGATTCCAAAACCCTGTCGCAGTATGTGCCCATTACGGGCATGACGGAAGAAAGTACGCCCGGCGACCTGCCTGCCCAGGTGCAGAACACGGTATATACCCTCTATCGTTTTTCCTGCCCCTCGGACGACCGCAACACGCTGCGTATCAATCCTGTTTACGGCGACACGGTGCCTATGGATATTCAGAAACTCTGGGACGAGGCGAAAGAACAGCTAGGCGGTCAGTACCCTGTGGACGACACGATTTACAAGGATTCCCCAGGCGTCTACCGTCTGTCCGATATCCGTGTCTGGATGGAGGAGACGGGGGATTTTGTGGATACCGAAGGGGCTCTCTCGCCGAACAAGGGTTACTCCGATTCCCTGTACGTCAATCTTCCCGCGGCGGCGATACCGACCCAGTTGGCGGAGATCACCATGGGCAAGGACGGCGTACTGTCCTACCGGACGAACCTGGGGGACGACCATAAGGAAGATTCCAAAGATAAGGATAAGAACGGAAACGAAGTAACGGTTGGTAAGGAGCTGCACGAAAACTACTGTATCCAGTCCACCCCATTCCGCCTGTTCTACGCGGTCGGCGTGGAGGAGGATCTGATTCTTCGTGATGAAAAAGGCGACCAGACCGGCATCAATGTGGCCGCGCTGCTGGACGATTATGTGGCGACCCATACGGAGAATGGAAGGGTTTATTTCTATTCCAACTATTACAGCGGGACTACGTACTCCGGGTTCGGAAGCGACCAGGAGGGAAGCTACCGCACCATCGGCGATCCCACGGTGTCCTTTTCGTCCAGCTCGGATAACCGCTATTACGTTTTCCAGAAGCCCCTGCCGCTCTATGCGCACGCCTACCGTGTAAATAGCAGCGGACAGCTTGAGCCTGTGGACCGCGAGGACGGGCAAATTTGGACGAAGGAGGAGAACCAGACAGGCGGCAACGGCACAAAGACGTGGGAGGACGGCCAGACAGGCGGCGGCACCTGGGCGGGCGGACGCTTCATGGGCGTGTACGAAAACCAGGAGGATTATACGAAAAAACGGGAGAAGGCGGAAGTCGTAGGCAGTGAATTTTACATCACCGACGCCAACAACGTCAAATATAAGGTGGTAGAAGGCGGCATTGTGTTCTTAAAGCAGGATCTGCTGGAACACGTAACCTCGGGTGAAGGCGGCGGCTACGATGAAAAATCCGTAGCATTTAACTCCGACGACTATTTCTTCCTGCCGATTGAGTTCTACCTGCCCGACACCGAGTCTCTAGGAAGGAATCTGGAGAACCAGGAGGTTCCCGGCACCTTCGGTGGCGAGGCGATCCAGTACGTGGTGTCCCGAAAGGGCAGCGCGTTTGGCTCCGGCCTGCACGCGGAACAGATCGGCAACGGCGATATGCTTTGCTGGACGGACGTGGGGACCGGCCTGGGGCTGACACTGGAGTATTCGTCCCGGACCACCACCGGCGATGATACGCGGGGAGAACCGACATATCAGAAGCTGTTTCCTAACAATACTGATGAATTGAGGGAGTATCTGAGAGATACGTGTCATCTGAGTGATAAGGCTGAGGGAGGAGAGACGTCGTCGCCCCTTGAGCAGGCGGTCAAGTACTGGACGGACATCCAGACTGAGTGGAAGGATGTTCTTCTGCAGGCGGATAAAAAAGAAAACAAAGGCAATGGTGACGGCAAAGTAGATATAGATGAATACAACAACTATTTCCACTGGGCCGTGGCGACCAAACCGGGCGGCCTGCGGCTGGGGGATATGTTCCAGAACATGCAGGCTAAGTGGGGCGAGCTGGTGGGCAGCTACTATACGGAAAATGTGACGCACACCGCCAACAATTTCTACGTGCCCACCATATCCTCCAACTCCAGTATTGACGACATCATTATCAACAATTACCTTGGCAACAATGGGCGGCTTTATGTGAGCAATTCCCAGCTGTATGTGGCCAAGACCATCGACACGGAAGGCATAAAGGACGACCCGAACTATGACAGCCTGATAAAAACCCGGTTTAACTATCAGGTATATATCGCCGGACAGACGGGGCAGATGGACGCCATCCTGCTGCGCTGGAACCGCTGGGGCAATGAGGGGAAGGGCACCTGGCAGAGGCAGCTGGATTACATCGATGTGAAAACAAGCAATGAGGGGCTGCTCCAGGACAGCGACAACAATAAGTCCGTGTTCTGCCTGATCGGCGGAAAGTTGGTCCACCTGAAAGAGGTCAGTGACGCGGGCGGAGTCCGGTATTACCGTTACGGGGATGTGGACGCCAACGGCCAGCCCTCGGAGGGCGCCAAAGAGGTGACGGCGAGCGAGGCGGACAAAGGAACGTTCTACTATGTCTACGTGGGAGGCGACTTGGCGGAAAGCGGCGACGGCAGTTCTGAGTACGTCAGGCGGCTGTTCAAAAGCAAGCTCGACGAGGACACCCTGGTGGACGGCAGTATTGCGGACGCGGGGCGGACCGTGTACATGAACACGTCGGATGTACCTGCGAGCCGTACCGATGGTTCTTACTGGAGCGTTTACCAGAAGAGCAGCGAGAGTCTGGGAAGCGAAAGTTCAGGGGAGCCGTCCGGTTCCATTGACTATTGGTTCCGGGATGTGTACCTTATTCCCAGGGACGAGGTGGACGCCGCCACAATCCAGGCCGTCCCGGGAAGCTATTCGGCGGTATTTTCCGGGGACGGTATATACCCCATCGCTTCGAACTCCCTGGAGGGCGGCGGCTGGTCGTTTGATTCCGGCAAAGATTATATACAACTCAAATATGACGGCAGAGAAAAGCCCGACTACGATGCGGGCACGCCGTTCCTGATTGCCCATATGGAGCAGCACACGGACGACTCCGATGTGACGATTTCCTCGGAGTATGTCCTGAATACCAAGTTCCTGACCCGGACGGTGTATTTCGGACAGAAGGTCAAAGCGGCTGAAGATACCGAGCATAAGGGAAACTGGAATTACGTACCGTCAGGGGCTGCACTGACGGAGGACGATTTGTTTGACCAGCGCCCGATGAGCAATGCAAATTTGGAAAAAATCGCGGAGCATACCGCGCAGTTCACCCTTGGCCACGAGGAAGGGCTGTTGTTCCCCGGCCTGGACTCCGCCACCGTCTACCGCATTACCGAGCAGGATGCGGAAGGCTTTAAGCTGGAAAAGGCGGTCCATACGCAGGAGCGGGGAGGGACGACCTATGTGCCCGACAGTACTGCCGGATCCGGCGCGAAGCCTGAAAGCGGAAATAATGCCGCTACGGCTGACTTCCACGACGGACGCTATTCGCTGGATGGAGATACCTCCGCAAGCGTAGAGGAGGGCGGCTGGTATGTCAATGGGTACGCCCCTGGTTCCCTCTCCGTTACAAAGGGGCTGGAGGCTGAGGGCGGCACGGAGATTAACGGTCAGGACCGGCAGCAGCTCTTTGACTTCACGCTGTCGCTGACGCCGCCGAAACTGGCGAGTCCGTCGGAACTGACGGTGAGCGGCCCGTTCAGCTATGCGGTCTGGGGCGGCGCCGGAAGTACGGTCAAGAGGGGACGGCTGCTTCCCGAGACGATGAAGGGAGAGGCGAAAGAAAACGATATTGTGGCAGATTCGTCCGGAACCTGGAAATTCAGTCTCCAGGGCGGCCAGACCATGACGGTGGACGGCCTTCCCTTGAAGACCGGGTATACTTACACTGCTTCTGAGGCCCCGTCAGCCGGTTACGAGGCGACCGGCGGCAAAGAGGGGGAGAGCGGCGGAACGACGAGTACTGTGACCGGCGAGGTCCAGGCGGGCGATGAGGAACCGGTCCGCGTCGTTTTCACCAATACCAAGAAAAAGCCTGAGCCGGTGGAGGTCGACCTGGAGTTGACCAAGAAGCTGAATGTGGCCGGGACGTTTGGGACGGAACCGGAGATCAAAGAGGGCGCGTATGTATTCCGGGTCGTCCCCAGCGGGGAAAACCCCGAGGATGATCCAATCAGCGGTATTGCCTGGGACAGCGGCCGGGCGGTCGGATGGAACGGCAGCGCGCTGATTGTGAAAAACGAAGCGCCGGAGGGAGACGGCCAAACGGCCAAGGCGACTGTTTTTGAGGATCTGCCATTTGAGGAATCCGGCGTCTACGTCTACTATGTGACGGAGCAGATCAGCGGCGAGCCGGGCGTTAGCAGCGACAGCGCCGCCTACACCGTGACCGTGAATGTGAAGGAGAAATACGAAGACGGCCTTTATACAGGAAAACTGACGGCGGATATCAAGGTTACAAGGAACGGCGCTTCCGCGTCGCCGGAGGGTATTTTGTTTACCAATACCATGAAAGAGGGAGAGGTCAGCGTCCCCCTGCGGGCCAGGAAAGAATTTAACGGCACGCTGACGGAGGGGATGTTTACCTTCCAGCTGACCGGGGACGCCGCGTATGCGCCGACAGCCACGCCGGGGGACGCGTCGAGGGAGGAATCCCCGCTGCCGCCGGAGGCGACGCCCGCGAACGCGCGGCGGGGCAGTCCCGTCCTGCCGTCAGAGGCCGCTTCGGCGAACGCGCGGCGGTACGGTTCCGGCCTGCCGTCAGAGGCGACGCCCGGGAATGCGCGGCGGAGCAGTTCCGGCTTGTCGTCGGAAGCTGCGCCGGGGAACGCGCGGCAGTCCAGTTCCGGTTTGCCGTCAGAAGCAGCGCCGGGGAACGCGCGACAGTCTAGCTCCGGCTTGTCGTCGGAGGCTGCGCCGGGGAACATGCGGCGGTACAGTTCCGGTCTGCCGTCAGAGGCGACGCCCGGGAATGCGGATAAGGAGAACTGCGGCGGTACCGTGCCGCTCAGCCGGAATTTGCCTGCGCCCCAATATGTCCTTATGAGTTCGGCGGAACCGGGAAAATGGGAGCAGAGTAATACCGCGGACGGATGGATTCACTTTGGGACGATTACATTTACAGCGGCGGGGACTTATGTTTACGAGCTTCGGGAGGTCGTTCCGGACGAGGGAGACGATCCGGCCGGAAAGGGCAGCATCCGCTACAGCAGCGCCGTTTACAGGATTACATTTGAAATAGCCGCTGACTTTGAGAACGCTAAGCTGCTCAAGGTCGAAAACGTCAGCTATGAGATTTCCGAGAACGGGGACGGCGTCTGGACGCCGTGGGACGGAAGCACATTGGATGTTCCTGTCTTTATCAATGAGGCGCAGACAGGCGGCCTGCGGGTCGCGAAGGAAGTGACCGGAACCGGAGAAAAGACGAAGGAGTTCCATTTCACGGTGACGTTTGATTCTGACGGGGGACTGGACGGCGTAACTGTCACGAAGAACGGACAGCCTTCGGATCTGAAGGTGGAAGACGGTAAGCTGGAATTTACCCTCAGGGACGGCGAGTATATGGAGGCCGAAGGCCTGCCGGTCGGCACGGCTTATACGGTCACGGAGGCTGAGGCCGGTAAAGACGGATATACGACCACGATCACGGAGACCGAAGACGGCGCGGAGGAAAATACAGCCACCGGCACGCAGACCGGCACGCAGACCGGGACCGGCGCGGGCGGAAACACGTCCGCCCCGGACGACGACGGCGCGGCGGGCGACGGCAGCGGAACCATCCGGCCGGGTGCGACGGATGAGGTGAAATTCGTGAATGATAAGCCGACCCCGCAGCCGGAGGAGCACTACGGTGATCTGAACGTCACAAAGACCGTCTCCGGCAGCGGCGGCGATCCCGAAAGGGAGTGGCATTTCCGTGTGGAATTAAGCGATACGGAGATCAGCGGCAGATATGGGGATATGGTCTTTGCGGACGGCGCGGCGGAGTTTACGCTGAAGCATGGTCAGAGCGCCGTGGCGCAGCGCCTGCCGGCAGGAATCACCTACACGGTGACGGAGACCGAGGCAGACCAGGACGGCTATACCACGGAAGCGTCCGGAGCGTCCGGGACGATTCCGGACGGGGACGCGGCGGAGGCACGCTTCACCAACAGTAAGGAACCCCCCACGCCGGAGAAACCGCCGGAGAATCCTCCGGATAACCCGCCGGACAGACCGTCGTACACGCCGCCCGGCAATCCGTCCTACAATCCGCCTGACAATCCGACGCCTGCGCAGCCGGAGCAGCCGTCCACCGCGCCGCCGTACGATACGCCCTACATTCCGGTTGACAATTCACCGGAGGAAATCCCGATGACGGGCGACAACAAGCGGATCGGTCTTTGGCTGGGACTGCTGGCGCTCTCCCTGATAGGCATTATTGCGACGTCGCTGCCGTTGATGGGCAGATGGAGACGGAACGGAGGCCGAGACAGAGCCGAAAGAAAATAAAACGTTACACGCCAAAAGCGGCCGGGAAGCATGGGCAAAGGTGCTTACCGGCCGCTTTTGGCGCGCGCTTTTTCGCAGTAGCTGCAAGTGCGTCCCACAGCATTGATGTCGAAAGGGTTTCCCCATAGAGCTGCTTTAGGATATGTATATCGTAAAAGTCCCTCATGCGCGTATTCGTGATATTCCGGCTGATGACCGTTTCCAGCTTCTCAGCCAGCACCGTTTCCAGGTTATAGGCCCATACTTCAATAGAGCGTTCCTCCAGCATGAGCTTGAAACTGTAACGGACTTCGCGGGGCGTGATTACATCTCCGGTAGAAATGTCTACTTTCAGCGGTGTTCGCACACCGTCAAAAGTCGTTTCCATGCTGACTCGGACTCCCGGATACTCAGCTTCTTCCATAATTTCAGAAATCTTTTTCACACGGAATGTCACACCATCCTCCACTGGAACTGACAAGATGGAGGAAATCATGTTCCCGACATCTTTTACATTGACATTTGTGCCTTTTACCGTGGCATCTAAGTCCATTGTAGAGCGGGCGTCCAGTCCGACCATTGCGGCAACCAGCATACCGCCTTTCAGGATAAAGCGGTCTTTATAATCGGAAAGGGAAATGCGTTCCAGAAAACGCTCCATCATGTAATTCCGCATTAAAATTTGTGCATCCGCAGATTTTTTCCTGGAAAGATTGCGGATCAAGTCCTTTAGCTGTCTTGACGTTGTTATCATTAGAGAAGCACCTCCAGATATTGCCGAAACATTTTTTCTACATGGAATAGGGCGGCATATTGCATGAGCGTCCGCAGATTTTTGTCTTTCTTACGGGCGTATTGTTTCAGCGCATCTTGAAATACCTGAATTTCTATACGGCTCCGGCTGCGGAGAAGATCGCAGACCGTCCGCTCCATATCATAAACAGGCACAGTATGGCCGAAAGGAGTCTTCGTATCGGTCAGTCCGATCTCATGCAACTCTTTTTTTACCGTATAGACCTGAATATTATCTTCCTGAAGCCGTGACGGATTGTAACCCGTCTTGACGGTGATGGAATATCGGGGCGGCTCCCGATCAGTCAGATCGTGGAAGAACAGGGCTGTTTCATGGGAGAATATGGCCTGCCTGCAACGCAGATGGAGAAGATAGAAGGCATCCGTCCAGGCATCCGGCGCAACATAAACACCATGCGCCGCCTGTTGCAATCCCCTTTCCTCCGCATAAGCATAAAAGACAGGTTTACTAATTCCGGCTTCTAATACTTGAGAGGTCTGGACTGTGCCACCGTTTTTTTCTACAAGTTGATCGAGCTGTTCAAATCGTTTCATTTTGTTCATTCCTTTCATGCTAATATTATATTCAAAATTAGCACAAAAGTAAATATCAGAATAAAAATTTCCTTTTTTGAACGCCTGCCCAAAAGGTCTTGTATTTTGTTGTATCTTGATTTCTCGGCATTTCCGGACATTGTATGAAAGAGCAATGCACCAGAGGATATTGAACTAACCAAACTTCTAAGTGATAGGTCAGTCGCAGACGTTTGGCAAACACACCGCAAACCTTGGCTTTAACGATTGTTTTCACAGATATACCATATTAAAAATGAACTGCAATCTTGCGCAGTTTTGAAGCTTTGGGTATACTTAGTGCAGGAGACGGCGGCGGGGCCCGTCGCACCGTCAGGAGGGACATACATTATGGAGGAATCGCTGACAGCGCATGACAGCAGCATACGGGAGCCGTTGTTTGATTTCCTGGAGGAGACATTCGGAAAGGTACGTATTCTGGAGGAGAAGCGGACCGGCAGGGCCAGGGCGGACGTGGTGATGGTCACGCCCGACGCTATTTACGGGATCGAGATCAAGAGCGACCATGACAGCTACGCGCGGCTGGCCGGACAGGTGAAAAATTACGATCTTTACTATGATTACAATATGATTGCGGTCGGAAGCAGCCACGGACTGCATATTGAGGAGCACGTCCCGGAGTGGTGGGGGATCATTACGATAGAGGAGACCGGGGGAGCGCTGGATTTCTACGTCCTTCGCCGGCCGAAGCTCAACCCGAAGGTGAAGCCGGAGCGGAAGCTGAGTATTCTGTGGAGGCCGGAGCTGGCCCGGATTCTGGAAAAGAACCGCCTGCCGGCCTACCGGGAGAAGAGCAAGCTGTTCGTGCAGAGGAAGCTTCTGGAGAAGGTTCCGGAGACGCTTTTGTGGGAACAGGTCTGCGAGGAGCTCTTTGAGCGGGACTACAACACGGTCGAAGAGGAAATCCGCCGCTTCCGGGAGAGAAGATGAGATCCAGGGGGAAACAGGATTCAGGGAGAGAAAAAATAAGAGTGAAAAGAGTACTTGCCGAAACGGGAAATACACGGTACAATAGAAAGACCGTTTCAGATGAGGCGGCGGGGAGGTTTTTGCCATGCAGACCAGAGATAAATCATCCGCGGAGAATGTGACTGCGGCCAGAGATAAATCATCCGCGAAGGATATGACTACAGGGAATATCGTTCTTCTGCTGATTCAGTTTTCGGTTCCGCTCATTGTCGGCAACCTGTTCCAGATGATGTATAATACGGTGGATTCCCTGGTTGTGGGGAATTTCGTCGGCAAGGAGGCGCTGGCGGCGGTCGGGGCGACGACGATGATCGTCAATATGCTGGTGTTCTTCTTTAACGGCGTGTCCATCGGCGCAGGCGTGGTGATCAGCCGCTACTATGGGGCAAAAGACCGCGGAAGCCTGCATAAGGCCGTAGAGACGACGATCTTCGTGACCTTTGTGTGCGGCGTCCTGTTTACGGTCATCGGGATTCTGCTGGTGAGGCCGATGCTGCTGTTCATGGCTACGCCGGACGACGTGATGGACGCGGCGACGGTCTATCTGCGGATCTATTTTGCGGGAATCATCGGACTTCTGGTCTACAATATGGGCAGCGGTATCCTGCGGGCGGTCGGGGATACCCGCAGGCCGCTCCTTTTCCTGATTTTTACCAGCGTGGTCAACGCAATTCTGGACTTATTGTTCGTCGTCGTCTTCCACGCGGGGATCGCTGGCGTGGCTTACGCGACGATCATCGCCCAGTTTATCTCGGCGGTTATGATCCTGGTGCTTCTCTCCAGGACGACGGAGGAGTACCGGCTGACCTGGAAGGACCTGCGGTGCGACGGAGCCATTCTCGGACAGATTTTCCTGATCGGGCTGCCGGCCGGCGTGCAGTCTGTCATTACGGCGTTCTCCAATGTATTTGTGCAGTCGTATATCAACAGCTTCGGTTCGGCCTGTATGGCGGGGTGGAGCTGTTACAATAAGCTGGATATGTTCATCATGCTGCCGATGCAGAGCATCGCCCAGGCGGCGACGACATTCGTGGGACAGAACATCGGCGCAGGGAAGAATGACCGCGTGAATAAGGGAACCGTGGACTCCATGCTGCTGGCTGTGGGCGTCACGGGCGTGATCGCGGTGTTTCTGTTCTTTTTCGCCGGTCCGGCCACCAGGCTGTTTATCAGCGACGAGGACGTGATCCGCTACGGCGCTATGTTTTTACAGACCAATGTATTTTTCATGCTGTTTAACTGCGTGAACCACACGCTGGCAGGCGCGCTTCGCGGCCGCGGGGACTCCACCGGGCCGATGGTGATCATGCTTCTGAATTTCGTGGCGGTGCGGCAGGTTTACCTGTTCGTCATGACGCGGTTTATCAGCAACACGGAGCGGCTGGTCGGCTTCAGCTACCCGGTGGGCTGGACGGCCTGCTGCATTATGGAGGTGGCATATTTCTATCTGCGGTGGGGGAGAAAGAAGAGCAGGGCCTGAGGCGTGAGCCGAAGGCGGGAAATAGAGGCGGAAAATGATCAGGGAATTTCCGGGGGCGGTGATAAGCATTTCCCACGACAGGAAGTATATTGACGAGGTCTGCGATACGGTTTACCGGCTTACGCCGGAGGGACTGGTGAAGATGGAGAGGTGACGGCGAATGTTGTTTCTGGATACAGGGTTTCTGCAGGATGAGGAGATCATTCTTAAGTTAGAAAGAACGGCGGATGAGGATCCGGAAAAAGGCTGGCTTCCGGCGTATTATTTTGCCATCTGCGACAGGCAGGGAGATAAGATGGGCGTCTGTGATCTGCGGGTCGGCCACAACCGAAACATCTATTACGGCGGAAATATCGGTTACCGGGTTTATGAGCCCTACCGGGGCCATCATTACGCGGGAAAGGCATGCCGGCTGCTGTTTGAACTGGCAAGAAGGCATGGGATGGACGGGCTGATTATCACCTGCAACCCGGATAATCTCGCGTCAAGAAAGACCTGCGAGTATGCGGGACTGCGCCTGGCGGAGATTGTGGAGCTGCCCGAGGATAATGATATGCGGATTCAGTCCGGGGAGACGGAGAAATGTATCTACCGGATTGATTTTACGGCGGATGAGAAGGAAGAGACGAATGCAGAGCGGACGGCGCGGCGTGCGGAAAAGCCCGGCTATGGGATTGCTCCCCCGGATATGGAGGCGTATCTTGCCGCAAAAAGCCGCTGGGACAGCGTCGCAAAGCCGCTGGGCGGCCTTGGGGAGCTGGAGGAAGCGGTGCAGAAGATTGCCGCGGCGCAGAGGACGGCCGACGTCGATCTCAGCCGCCGGTGCATCGTGATCCTGTGCGCGGACAACGGCGTCACGGCGGAGGGCGTGACCCAGTCGGACAGTTCGGTGACGGCGCTCTGCGCCGAGGCGATGGCGAACGGCACGTCCAGCATCAATCAGCTGGCGAACGCCTACCGGGCGGAGGTACTGGTTGTGGACGCGGGGATGGCGAAGGATGTGAAAAACGAGAACATTCTCCGGCGGAAAATCGCGCGAGGAACCGCCGATCTTGCATGCGGTCCGGCGATGACGCGCGCGGAGGCGGAGCGTTCCGTTCAGCTGGGAATCGACATCATGGGCGGGCTGAAGCAGAGAGGCGTGAAGATTGCCGCGGCCGGCGAGATGGGCATCGGCAACACGACGACGGCCGCGGCAGTGGCCTCGGTGCTTCTCGGACTTCCGCCCCGGAGGGTGACGGGCCGCGGCGCGGGACTGGACAGCGCGGGTCTTGAGCGGAAGATTTCCGTGATCGAGAAGGCGATCCGGCTCAGCGAACCGTCCGCGGACGACCCTGTGGATATCATTTCCAAGGTGGGCGGTTTCGATATCGGCGCTATGGCGGGAATGTTTTTGGGCGGCGGGATTTACGAGATTCCCGTGATCATCGACGGGATGATTTCGGCTGCCGCGGCGCTTCTGGCGTACAGGCTTTCGCCTCTCTCAAAGGCCTATATGCTTGCGAGCCATCAGTCCGGGGAACCGGCCGGGCGGCTCTTGCTGGCGGCAATCGGCTTAAAGCCGGTGATCGACGCGGGGATGCATCTGGGCGAGGGAACCGGCGCGGCGATGCTTCTGCCGCTCTTGGACGGCGCGCTGGCCGTGTACCGTGACGCCCACCGGTTCGACGAGATCGGTCTGGAAAGGTATGTGAAGCTGATATGATGACGCTGGTGACGGGCGGGGCCAAGTGCGGCAAGTCCCATTACTCGGAACGGATTCTGGATGGATTTGCGGGGAAGAAATTCTATATCGCCACGATGGAGCCTTACGGCGAGGAGGCGCTTGCGGCGATTGCCCGGCATCGCGGGCTGCGGGCGGGCAAGGGCTTCACAACCATCGAGAGGTACACGGATATCGATGAACTTATCCTGCCGGGGGATGGCGGCCGGCCTGCGGGCGTGAGAAATTCCGGCTGCGGGATTCTTCTGGAATGTACGGCCAATCTCTGCGCCAACGAGATGTTCCGTGACGGCCGGATCTGCGATCCCACGGAGAAAATTCTGCGCGGATTTCGGCATCTGCGGGATATTTCTTCGGAGCTCGTGATCGTGACGAATGAGGTGGGAAACGACGGCATTTCCTATGAGGAGGGCACGGCGGCGTATATCCGGGCGCTCGGCGAGGTCAACCGGCTGGCGGCGCAGACGGCCGACCGCGTGGTGGAGTGCGTCTATGGGATTCCGGTGACGTTAAAAAACCAAAGGAAATGAAAGTCGGTATAAAGACAGGAGAATTACACGTGAAGATATTTTACTCGCTGGTTACGGCCTTTCAGACGTATTCCAGGATACCGATGCCGCCGGTTGCGTGGAAACTGGAAAACCGTCGGTACGCGCTCTGCTTTTTTCCGCTCGTCGGCGCGGTGATCGGTGCGGTGCTTCTGCTTTGGAAAAGGGTCGCCGCGTGTCTGGGCGTCGGCGCGTTCCTGGACGGGACCGTGTCGGCGCTGATTCCGCTGGCGGTGACGGGCGGCATCCATATGGACGGATTCTGCGATACGGCGGACGCCAGGGCGTCGTGGGCGGATCGGGAGAAGAAGCTCTCGATCATGAAGGATCCGCATGTCGGCTCGTTTGCGGTGGTGTTTCTGGTGGCGTACCTGCTTTTGCAGGCGGCGCTTATGGGAGAGATCGGAAACGGCCGCGCGGCGCGGGTCGTCGCGGCGTCCTTTGTACTTTCCCGGGCGCTCAGCGGTTTGGCAGCGGTGTTTTTTAAGAACGCGCGGGAGGGCGGTATGCTTCATGAAAATACGGAACCGGCGCGGAAGAAAACGACGGCCGCGGTGCTTGTGCTGACGGCGGTAGCCGCATCTGCCGTCATGCTGCGGTGCGGCCCGGTCCTTGGAGCGGCCGCTATGGCGGGCGCCGGCCTCTGCTTTCTCCATTACCGGATTGTGGCGTATCGGGAATTCGGCGGCACTACCGGCGATATCGCCGGATGGTTTCTGCAGCGGTGCGAGCTTTCGATGCTGGTATGCGCCGCGGCGGCGGAGAAGATTGCGGTCTGGGCGGCGGGCGCGGGAGGATTGCGGATATGATGATGATAACAGGAGGCGCTTTCTCCGGGAAGCTGGAGTTTGCGCGAAAACATTTTGAACTGAAAGAGGATGAGGTAGTCTGTGGGGCGGACTGCGGCCTTGCGGACGTATTTACCGCAAAATGCGTCGATCACTATGAGCTGGTTGTGCGGAGGCTTCTGGAAAACGGAGCCGGGCAGGAGGCCCCGGAGGCCTTTACCGAGCGGTTTATCCGGGAGAATCCGGAAGCGATCGTGATCATGGATGAGATCGGCGGCGGGATTATCCCTCTTGAGAAGAGCGAGCGCCTCTGGCGCGAGCAGACAGGCCGCGCCGGGTGCAGGATCGCGGAGCGCTCGGATACGGTAATCCGGTTGTGCTGCGGGCTGCCGGCCGTCTTAAAGGGGACGCTGGGATAGTCTTGCTATTTTTTATCGGTGCAGGTACAATATTAAAAAATATAAGGAAGGAATTGCGTATGACACAGGAGAAACTGAAAGAATTGCTGCAGGACATGTCCCTGGAGGAGAAGATCGGGCAGATGATCCAGCTCCCGGCAAATGTGCTGACCGGGGACGGCTTAGTGACAGGGCCGACCGGAACCACCCAGCTGACGGAGGAGCAGGTAGGGATGGCGGGTTCTGTGCTTGGAATCAAAGGCGCGGAGAAGCTGTATGAGCTGCAGAAGCGGCAGATGGAAAAGCAGCCCCATCATATTCCTCTGCTGTTTATGCTGGATGTGATTAATGGATACGAGACCATTTTTCCCATACCGCTGGCGCTGGGCTGTACGTTCTCGCCGGAGATGGCGGAGGAGTCCTGTTCCGCGGCGGCTGCGGAGGCGGCTGCCAGCGGGCTGCATGTGACCTTTTCACCCATGCTGGATCTGGTGCGGGACGCCAGATGGGGGAGAGTGATGGAGTCGCCGGGAGAGGATCCTTACCTGAACAGCGAGATAGGAAAGGCGATGGTCCGCGGATATCAGGGAGATCTTCGTCAGAAGGATAAGGTGGCTGCGTGTCTGAAGCATTTTGCCGGTTACGGCTATCCGGAGGGCGGAAGGGATTATGACAATGTGGAGCTGTCGGAGCACACGTTCATGGAGGACTATCTGCCGGCCTATGAGGCGGCGGTAAAGGAAGGCTGCCGCCTGGCCATGACGTCCTTTAATACCATCGACAGAATCCCCTCGTCCGGCAACAAGCGTCTTCTGCGCGGAATTCTGCGGGAGAAGATGGGATTTGAGGGCGTGGTGATTTCCGATTACAGTGCGGTGGAGGAGATGGTGTTCCACGGCGTGGCGGCCGACGCGCGGGAAGCGGCGAAGCTGGGGATTGAGGCCGGCGTGGACATCGATATGGTTTCCAACGCCTATGCCGGACATCTGGCGGAGCTGGTGCGGTCCGGAGAGGTGCCGGAGAAGCTGGTGGACGAGGCGGTCTGGCGCATTCTGCAGCTGAAAAATGATCTTGGCCTCTTCGAAGAGCCGTTCCGGGTGACGGATTCGTCCCTGGCGAAGGAGCTTCTCCTCTGTGAGGATTTCCGCCGAAAGGCCAGGGAGACGGCCGCGGCTTCCTTTGTGCTTCTGAAAAATGAGGGGATCCTTCCGCTTCGGAAATGCCCGGATTCCGGGGAGGAGAGGGAGCAGGCGCTTTCCTGCGGTGAGACACATTCCGGAGAGAAAAAGGAAGCGGAGGACGGCAGCGTGGCCTGGATCGGCCCCTATGTGGATAACCGGGAAATCTACGGAGCCTGGTCGTTCCCGGAACGGCCGGAAGAAACCGTGACCGTGAAGCAGGGCGTGGAAGGAAAGGGCCTTCCCCGTATGTCCTTTGCCCAGGGCTGTTATCTGATGGACAAGGGCTGCGCTACGAAATTTGGCCGCGTTCCGAATCCTTCCGGAGGGCAGGAGGAGGAGTGGATGGAGGAAGCCCTTAAGCTGGCGGCCTCCAATAGCCGGGTCGTGCTGTGCCTGGGCGAGCATAAGGATCTGTCCGGCGAGGCGGGGAGCCGCACCAGTCTGGGGCTTCCGGACGGACAGATGGAGCTGCTTCGGAGAGTGCGTCAGGTCAATCCCAATATTGTGACCGTGCTCTTCTGCGGCCGGCCGCTGGCTGTGAAGGAGATTGCGGAGCTTTCCAAAGCGCTTTTAGTGGTGTGGATGCCCGGAACAGAGGGCGGCAACGCCGTTGCGGATGTGCTTTTTGGCGACCGGGTTCCCCAGGGAAAGCTTTCGATGACGTTCCCCAGGTCGCTTGGGCAGGTGCCGGTCTACTATAACCATCTCTCGACAGGAAGGCCCAATTTGCCCAACGAGATCCATATATTTAAAAACGGATATCTGGACGAGGTGACGGCGCCGCTCTATCCCTTCGGGTATGGTCTGTCCTACACGGAATTTGCATATTCGGAAGTGCGGCTTGACCGTCAGGAGATGAAGGCGGGAGAGCGGATCACGGCCAGCGTGACCGTGACCAATACCGGGGATGCGGACGGCGTGGAGACGGTTCAGCTTTATCTGCGGGATCCCGCGGCCAGCGTCGCAAGGCCGGTCCGGACCCTGAAAGGGTTTAAGAAGGTTTCGCTGGCGCCGAAAGAGAGCCGGGAGGTAAGCTTTGTGATCGAGGAGCCCATGCTGCGCTTTTATGACAGCGGGATGCGGTATACCAGCGAGCCCGGCAGCTTTGAGGTGCTGATCGGAGGAAGCAGTGATACGGAGAACAGGGCGGAATTTTCGCTTCTTCCGGCCTAATTGAAAGGAGGAGTTCAGATGAAAACAATTTTATTTCAGGGAGATTCGATTACGGACGCATCGAGGACAAGGGAGAACGACACGCATATGGGCGTTGGGTATCCCACCCTCATAGCCGCGCAGCTGGGATATGAAAATCCCGGAAAATACCGCTTTCTCAACCGCGGAGTCAGTGGAGACCGTATTGTCGATCTGTACGCGAGGATCAAGGCGGATATCATCAATCTGGAGCCGGATTACCTAAGCATCCTGATCGGTATCAATGACGTGTGGCATGAGGTCGGATGGCGGAATGGCGTAAGCGCCGAGAAGTATTACACCATTTACAATATGATGCTGGATGAGATACAGGAGGCGCTGCCGAAGACCCGCATCCTGATTCTGGAGCCGTTTATTCTGAAAGGAAGCGCGACGGAGGAGAAATGGGAAGTGATGCGGCCGGAGACGGAGAAGCGTGCGGAAAAAGCCAGGGCGGCGGCCGACAGCCATCATTTGGTATTTGTGCCGCTTCAGGAGCGGTTCGATGAGGCCGCCCGGAAAGCGCCGGAATCGTACTGGCTGCGGGATGGGGTTCATCCCACTGCGGTCGGGCACGAGCTCATAAAGCAGGCGTGGCTGGAAGGCTTTCAAAAGATACAGAATGAATGAATTCTGTCGGGAGGGGATACTGTGTCCAAAAACTGAGGGCTGAGGGGATATCATCTGAATTCCATGTTTACTTTAGGCAATGCGGATAAGGAGGGCTGAAAATGGCAATCGAAAAGGTCAAGGAGTATTTCAGAAAATGCGGTATGGAAAACCGGGTACAGGAATTTGAGGTTTCAAGTGCCACGGTGGAACTTGCTGCCGAGGCGTTGCATTGTGAGCCCTGCAGGATTGCAAAAACGCTTTCCTTCATGGTAAACGGACAACCGGTGCTGATCGTTGCTGCCGGTGACGCAAAGATTGATAATTCCAAATATAAGGCGCAGTTTGGTACAAAGGCAAAAATGCTGACGCCGGACGAAGTGCAGGCAATGATAGGTCATGCTGTCGGCGGTGTCTGTCCGTTTGCCATCAATGCCGGTGTTATTGTCTACCTTGATATATCATTGAAAAGATTTCAAACTGTATTTCCCGCCTGCGGGAGCGGCAACAGCGCAATAGAGCTGACAATAGAAGAACTGGAAACGTATTCTTCTTATACCGCGTGGGTTGATGTGTGCAAAGGGTGGGACTAAACAAGTGAGATAAAAGATGATAGGAGAGGAATTATAGATGGAGTTAGTTATGCAGCCCGCTTTTTCAGGAAGCAAAAACTGGCTGTCGGCGATAACGTCGGCGGCCAGTTTTTTTGTATCGAAGGCCAGTGACGCTTTGTTCGTATTTCCATGCGGGGAGAGCGCCAGTGACGCTCTCCCCGCACTTGAAGTTAGCAATTTATGGGCAACATTTCACAAGATTTAGTTGGACAGAAGGAGAGGATTATGTTTAAATAGTACTAACTGTAAATATGCGAAGGGATAGAAACTGCGATGCAGAACAGACAACGCGGTCGGATGAAGGAGGAGATTATGTTATATATCGGTATCGATCTGGGAACATCGGCCATCAAGCTGCTCTTGATGGATCAGGAAGGTAAAATCTGTAATATCGTTTCAAAGGAATATCCGCTGTATTTTCCGCATCCGGGCTGGTCAGAGCAGAATCCTTACGACTGGTACGGCCAGATGGTCGCGGGGATCAGGGAGCTGACGGCGGACTGCGACCGGTCAGCCGTCGCGGGCATCAGCTTCGGCGGCCAGATGCACGGCCTTGTCGTATTGGATGAACAGGATCAGGTAATCCGTCCCGCAATTCTGTGGAATGACGGGAGGACGGAAAAGGAGACCGATTATCTGAATGAGGTGATCGGAAAGAAGGAGCTGTCCCGGTATACGGCCAATATCGCGTTTGCCGGCTTCACCGCGCCCAAGATTCTCTGGATGAAGGCTAATGAGCCGGAGAATTTCGCGCGGATTTCCAAGATCATGCTCCCCAAGGATTATCTGGCATACCGCTTAAGCGGAACCTTCTGCACGGATTATTCGGACGCGTCCGGGATGCTTCTTTTGGATGTGGAACACAAATGTTGGTCGCAGGAGATGCTTCGCATCTGCGGAATTCAGGAGTCTCAGCTTCCGAAGCTCTATGAAAGCTACGAGGCAGTGGGGACATTGAAGGCGGAGGAAGCCGCGCAGCTGGGGCTTCCCGAGACTGTGAAGATCATCGCCGGCGCCGGCGACAACGCGGCCGCGGCCGTGGGGACGGGGACTGTCGGCGACGGAAAGTGCAATATTTCCCTGGGGACGTCGGGAACCATTTTCATCTCCAGCAGATCCTTCCGCGTCGATGAGAACAACGCGCTGCATTCGTTTGCCCACGCGGACGGCAATTACCATCTGATGGGCTGTATGCTCAGCGCGGCTTCCTGCAACAAGTGGTGGATGGACGAGATCCTCAGAACCACGGATTACGCGAGGGAGCAGGAGAAGATCCGGAAGCTGGGGGAGAATCCGGTATTTTATCTCCCGTATCTGATGGGCGAGCGCTCGCCCCACAACGATCCCAGGGCGAGGGCCACATTTACCGGGATGACCATGGACACGACGAGGGAGGACATGACGCAGGCTGTGCTGGAGGGCGTGGCCTTCGGTCTGCGGGATTCGCTGGAGGTGGCCAGATCGCTGGGAATACCGATTGAGCGGACGAAAATTTGCGGAGGCGGCGCCAAGAGCCCGCTCTGGAAGACGATCATCGCCAATGTACTGAATTTGAAGGTGGACGTTATTGAGAGTGAGGAGGGACCCGGCTACGGCGGCGCGATTCTGGCGGCGGTTGGCTGCGGCGAATATGAGAGCGTAGAGGCGGCCGCGGAGAAGCTGGTGAAGGTGACGGGTACTGTGGAGCCGGATCCGGAGCTAGCGGCGAAGTATGAGAAGCAGTATCAGAAATTCAGGAAAATATATCCGGCGCTTAAGGACGTATTCGGAATGCTGACGGAGGACTGATATGGATACTTTTGTGACGGCTCCGAGAGATCCGGAAAAGAAGCGGAGCGGGTTCTATATCATGCGGAAGAAGGAGATCGCGGCCTCGCCCCAGCCTGACGGAAGGGGAATCCAGTTTTTGTATATGGACGGGGAGCGGCTGATCACCTGCGCCCGCATTGTGGGAAATATCACGGACGAAGCAGTCATCGATATGCTTAAAACCGCGGAAGGCTTCAAGGCGCTGGTGCACAGTATCGGCGTCAGCGCGGAGATGACGGGTGAGGCCGCTTTGACGGCGGGTTCCGTCAGTGGGCCGGAGAATGCGACGGCCTCTGCGGACGCCGCTGGAAGGGCAGAAAGGCCTGCGGTGCAGATTCTGCAGTTCGTGCTGCAGATGTACGGAAAGACGGATCCGCTTGTCTCCGGAACGCAGATCCGGATACCGATACCTGCGGACGGGATGGAGCAGCTCATCCGTCTCGACGACTGGGAGTGGTCCGCGGACGATAAGGTTCTGGGGCAGTTCCGGTTTGAATTCCCGGCTGCCGGAGAGACAGCCGCGGTGTCTGTGAGGCTCTACCTGCGGGACGGCTTTGAGGCGCCGGAGGAGGAGCCGGAACCGGATGCGGATCTGACCTCGCCTTTCTACGCGGAAATCATAAAGCGGTCCCTGATGCAGACCGGGGAGCCTGCGAGGCTGAAACGTGCCATCAGGAAGGCGAGACGCGGAGAAGACGTTACCATCGCTTTTATCGGCGGTTCCATCACCCAGGGAGCGGGGGCGGTTCCGATTCATACGGGCTGCTATGCCTATAAGACGTTTGAACGGTTTTGCGCGCTGGCCGGAAAAGGAACCGATGAGAATATTCATTACATCAAGGCCGGCGTGGGCGGAACGCCCTCTGAGCTCGGAATGCTCCGCTATGAGAGGGACGTGCTGCGGGACGGAAGCGTCCGGCCGGACATCGTGGTCGTGGAGTTCGCCGTCAACGACGCGGGGGACGAGACCGGAGGGGAATGTTACGATTCGCTGGTGAGAAAGATTCAGAAGGCCCCGAACCATCCGGCAGTCATCCTTCTGTTTGCGGTGTTTGCCAACGACTGGAACCTCCAGGAGCGCCTGGCCGTGGTTGGAAAGGCGTACGGTCTTTCGATGGTCAGCATAAAGGACGCGGTGGTCGCGCAGTTCTATCAAAAGCCCGGGGAGGGAAAGGTATTCAGCAAGAGCCAGTTCTTCTATGACTGTTACCACCCCACCAACCTGGGACATACGGTGATGGCGGACTGCATCGGATACCTGTTTGAGCGCGTGGACGCGATGCAGGAGGAGGAGCCAGAAAAAGGGATGCCGGAAAAGGAGAATCCGACAGCAGGAATATCTGCAGAGGAGAAGCCGGCAGGCGGAACCATGCCGCCGCTTGGCGGGGAGTTTGAGGATGTGAAGCTGTTTGACAGGAGTATGTCGTCTCCCGACATCCGTGTGGACTGCGGAGGCTTCTGCCATACGGACGAGGAACTCCAGGCCGTGGAGATGGATCAAAACCTTGAGCCCACGAAGCAGTTCCCCTATAACTGGATGCACAGGGCGGGAAACGCGGACGGCGGCCAGGTTCCATTCCGGATGGATATCGTCTGCAGCGCCCTATTGCTGATCTATAAGGATTCGGGGAGTATGGCAGTCGGAAAGGCGGAGGTCTGGGCGGACGGAGAGAAGGTATTGACGGCGGATCCCCATCTGAACGGCTGGACCCACTGCAATCCGCTTATCTGTTTCCGGGGCAGGGAGCGCAAATCCCACCATGTGGAGGTGCGGATGGCTCCCGGCGATGAGGCGAAGGAGTTCACGATCCTTGGGTTCGGGTATGTTTCGTGACATCCGGAAGCGCTCCGGCAATGTTCTGAAAGTGCACCGGCGATGCTATGGAGGTGCTTCAGCAATGATTCGGAAGTGCTCCGGAAGCGCCCCAGTGATGCCCCAGTGATGCTCCGGCGATGCCCCGGCAAGAGGGATAGCCTTTGCATTGCGCAGACGGACGCCCTGCAGACGAACGCTGCGCAGACAGACGCCGCGGGATGCGGCGCGAAAGTGAGAATCGAATTATGAAAATGGAATTGGATCGAGAACATATGCCCGTGATCGTCGTGGAAAGCTGCGCCTATGAGGGCGTTCGCAGAATCGCCGGAAAGGTGGCGGAGGACTTTTACAGGGTTGCAGGTTTTCAGCCGGAGGTTATGACGGAGGCTGAACTTGGGAAGAGGAAGGCAGTGCGCCGGCCGGCATCGCCGGCCGCGGAGACGCCTGCCCCCGAGGAATCTGATCCCGAGACGGCCGCCTCCGAAAGATCTGCCCCCAAAGCATCTGCCTTTGAAGGGACTGATTCTGAGGCATCGGAAAACTCTGCCCGAATTTGCGGCCCGCAGATCATTCTCTGCGCGACGCTCGGCAAAAGTCCGATGCTTGACGCGCTTGCGGAGGCGGGACTTTTTAATCCCGCGTGCCTCAGAAAAGACGATGGAAAGAAGAAATGGGAGGTCTACCGGATCCAGATGCTGTCTCTTAAGAGTGCGGCCCTGTCCAGCGCGGTCTTGTCCGGCGCAGCCCTGCCCGGAACGGGCCTGGAAGGACTTGCGGGGGCGGAGAAGGTCCTTCTGATCTGCGGCAGTGATAAGCGCGGAACGATCTACGGGATGTTCGCCCTGTCGGAGTACATCGGCGTATCCCCGTTCTGTTTCTGGGGCGACGCGGAGCCAGTCAGGCGGAAGACCCTGACGATCAAAGACGACATTGAGACGCTTTCGAAGGAGCCCAGCGTGAAATACAGAGGCTTCTTCATCAACGACGAATGGCCCTGCTTCGGAAACTGGGTCATGAGTCATTTCGGAGGATTCAACGCGGAAGCTTACGACCATATTTTTGAGTTTCTGCTGCGGCTTAAGGGGAATTACCTGTGGCCGGCCATGTGGACGGCGAGCTTTCCTCTGGACGGGCCCGGCAGCGCGAATGAGGAGCTGGCCGACATTTACGGCGTGGTCATGGGCTATTCCCATCACGAGCCGTGCCTGCGTGCCAGCGAGGAATGGGACAAGGTCCGCGGCGAGGGAACCCGCTACGGCAATGAATGGAATTTTTACACCAATGAGCAGGGACTTCTGAATTACTGGGAAGACTCCCTAAAGCGCAGCGGAAGGTATGAGAATATCATCACCATCGGTATGCGGGGCGAGAGGGACGCCTCCATGCTGGGGCCGGACGCCACGGTCACGGAGAATGTGAACCTGTTAAAACGGATTATTACGAAGCAGAGGGAGCTGATCAGCCGTTATGTGAAGCGTGAAAACGGAGAGGTGCCCATGCTTTTGGCGCTCTATAAGGAAGTGGAGCCGTATTTCTACGGGGATGAAAAGACGCCGGGTCTGAAAGATTGGGACGGCCTGGAAGGCGTGACCTGTATGCTCTGCGAGGACAATTACGGCTATATGCGCACGCTGCCGGCAGAGGAGATCCGGGGACACGCGGGCGGTTTCGGTATGTATTACCATCTGGACTATCACGGCGCTCCCGTTTCCTATGAATGGGTGGATTCCACCCCGTTTACCAGGATCTGGGAGCAGATGAGCGAGGCGTACGAGTACGGCATCCGGGACGTCTGGATCGTCAATGTGGGCGATCTGAAGTTCCATGAGGTGTCCCTTTCCTATTTCCTGGCGCTGGCCTGCGATTATGAGAAATGGGGCTATGGGAATCCGGACAGCTGCCGGCAGTACACGGCGCAGTGGGCGGCCGCGGCTTTTCCGGGGGCGTCCCGCGGCCCGCAGGATCAGATCGGGACGGTTCTTACCGAATATATCCGGCTCAACAGCCTGCGCAGACCGGAGGCGCTCCACGCGGGGGTCTATCACCCCTGCCATTACGGGGAGACGGACCGGATGCTCTCTGCGGCGGAGGCGGTGGAGACGCTGTCCTGTCAGGTGATGGAAAGTCTGACGCCGGAGGAGAGGGACGCCTGCTACAGCATGGTCCATTTCCCGGCCATGGCCAGCATGAATCTGCTGAAAATGCATCTGTATGCCGGGAAGAACCACCACTACGCGGCGCAGGGCCGCACCGTGGCCAACCTCTATCGGAGACTGACAAAGGAATGCATGGCAAGGGACCGCGAACTGGCAGCGGAATGGAACGCCTTTCGCGGCGGAAAATGGAGCGGAATGGAGCTGGCGCCCCATATCGGCTTCACACGCTGGAATGAGGATGACAGCCGGATGCCGGTGACCATGGAGGTGGAGCCGGTCCCGATTCCCAGGATGAGCGTTTCGCGTGCGGACGAGGAGCGCACCGCGACGAAATGCTACGGGCCGCCGATGACCGTGCGGATTCCCGATTTTCAGTATGCCGGCTGTGAGAAGGCCGTTTTGGAGATTGCAAACGGCGGATTGGGGAGCTTTTCTTATGAGATCGAGGTGGAGTCTGTAAAGTCGGGGGCTGCGGCCGGCGATGCATCGGCGTCAGGGATTTCTGCGCTTCCGCAGTGGCTTTCCGTATCGCCGATGAGCGGGGATGTTGAGGATATTCAGATGGTGGAGGTGCGCTGCGACAGGCGGTTTCTGCCGGAGAAGACGCAGACCGTGCGACTGCTTGTGAAGGGCGGGGACGCGCAGGCTGCAGTGGAGGTTTCCGGCAGAGCCGTGAAGAGCGCTTTGGAAGTCTCGGACGGGATTTTTATGAGTACAGCCGGCTTTCCGGAAATGACCTTCCTGGAGCAGAATGGAACGATCGTGATCGGAGCGGATCATTTCTGCCGTAAGAAGGATACGGAAAAGGGAAGTTTTCAGGTTCTTGCGGAGTACGGCAAATACGGCAGCGGCGTGAAGGTATTTCCCTGCACTGCGGCGTTTCGGCCGGAAGAAGAACGGCCGGAGCTGACTTACCGGTTTTATGCGGAGACGAGCGGGGAATATCGGATAGAGCTTCTGACGGCGCCCTCGAATCCGCTCGCATACAGGCAGAGCGTCGGCCTGATGGTTTCGTGCGGAGGGCAGGAACCGGTGAGGGCGGAGCTGATACCCGCGGATTTCCGGTCCGGAGAGCCCGGGGACAGCCGATGGGCGAAGGCGGCGCTTGACCAGGAGCGGAGGAAGGCGCTTCTTTTCCGCCTGGAAGCGGGCGTGCAGGAGCTTACGGTCGGGGCGCAGGAGGCAGGCGTCGTGCTGGAGCAGATCCGGATTTCCGGAAAAGAGCTTCCGGCAAAGGAGGCATATCTGGGGCCGGGGGAGAGCTGTTTTGCGGGCCGGGCCGCCCGGACGAAATTTCCTGGAACGGAGGGGCAGTAGTATGCCGGCGATGGCAGAGAATCGGATGATGAGACTGGACTATCCGGATCCCGATGTAATCCGGGTGGACGATACGTATTATATGGCGTCCACGACGATGTATTTTATGCCGGGCTGCGAGATTCTGCGCTCCTATGACCTTGTAAACTGGGAACATGCGGCCTTTGTGTATGACCGGCTGGACAGTACGGGGGCGCAGCGGCTGGAGGGATGCGGGAACATCTACGGAAAAGGCATGTGGGCCGCCAGCCTGCGCCGGTACAAAGGACGCTTTTATGTCTGCTTTGTCTGCAACGATACGGGGAAAACGTATCTTTATGCCGCATCCGCGATCGAAGGACCATGGGAGAAGCGCACAATCGAGGGTTTCTATCATGACTGTTCGCTGCTGTTCGACGACGACGGCCGTGTTTATATCGCCTACGGCAACCGTGAGGTTTACATCACGCAGCTAAAGCCGGACTTAAGCGGACCTCTTGAGGGCGGCCTGCACCGTCTGGCTGTCAGCGACCGGGGCAACCGCTACCTCGGCTATGAGGGATCCCATTTTTATAAACGGAACGGGAAATATTACCTTTTTCTGATTCATTCGCTGCGTGACCGCTGGATGCGGGCGGAAGCCTGCTTCTCGGCGGATTCGCTGGAGGGAGAGTTTACAGGCGGGGACATCCTTGCGGACGACCTGGGGTACTTTGGACAGGGCGTGGCCCAGGGAGGCATCGTGGACACGCCGGATGGAAAATGGTACGGCCTTCTCTTTCAGGATCGGGGCGCCGTGGGAAGACTTCCGGTTCTGCTCTCCGCCGCGTGGGAGGGGGACAGGCCCGCGCTTTGCCCGGACGCGGAAATCAAACCCGTTTCTACAAGGCCCGGATACGCCTATGAACCCCTTGTGCAGAGCGATGATTTCAAGGGGCCGGACGGGGAGGAGGCACTTAGCCCCGCGGAGCGGAAACGGCGCTACGGCTGCTTTGGCCTGAAAAGCTGCTGGCAGTTCAATCACGAACCTGACCTGTCTCTGATCCGGCTCGACCGGGCGCGTGGAGTGTTCCAGGTCAGCACGGATAAACTTTGCGCGGATCTTACCCAGGCGAAGAACATACTGACGCAGAGAATGCTTTTTCCGGGCTGCGCGGGCGAGGTGAGCGTCGATATCAGCCGCATCAAGGAAGGCGATTACGCCGGGCTCTGCGCGCTGCAGGGCCGCTATGGCATGGTGGCGGCGACAAAACGCGGCGGACGCAATCGGATCGTGATGAAGAGCATGGATGCAGACAGAAAAGCAGATCCGCGGGCCACAGAGTGGGAGCTGGCGGAATGTAACGGCGATATCGTCCGACTAAAGATCGAAGTGAATTTCCGCGATATGCGGGATGAATCCGAATATTTTTACCATGATGGAAATGGATGGAAAAAGATCGGGGTTACCCATAAGCTGCGTTTTGGGCTGGATCATTTCACCGGATGCCGGTTCGGTTTGTTTCTGTATTCCACACAGGAAGCAGGGGGCATGGCAGAATTTATGAATTTCGTATATTCCGGCGAACCCGGCTGATGGCCGTTTGGAAGCACTGTGCGACGGACAGTTTCGGCTGACGCGGCCGTCTCCGTCTTCTGCCCGGCCGCCCCGCCCTCAGAACGGTTTCGTATTCAGAACCCGGTACTCCTTGGGCGTGCAGTGCTTGGACTCCTTGAACAGGCGGTTAAAGGAGGAGATGCTGGAAAAACCAGAGCGCAGTGCCACCTCGGTGATCGAGATGGTGCGGTCGGCCAGAAGCTCCTCCGCGGCTTTCAGTCTTCTGTAATTCAGGTAATCGTTGAAGGTGAAGCCGGTGTACTGTTTGAACAGTCTGGAGAAATGGAATTTGCTGAATCCGATGTGGGCGGCCATATTCTCCAGGTTGAGATTTTCCGTGTAATGGACGTTAATGTAATCCAGGAGGTCGTTGATCTTTTTGATATGCTCTTTTTGCTTGGAAAGACCGAGATTGTGGAAGATATCCTTTTCGTAAATGTGGTTGTAGCCGAACTTCGCGAACAGGTTGAGCATCAGGGCGCATGCGGTGAATTCGGTATATTCGCGCATATCAAAATACTCATCTCTGATTCGCAGAAGGGTCTCGGAGACTTCCTCGTAGATCATGGGATAAGCTTCCTTTGTAATGAAGGGCGTCTGTGAAATCAGCGTCATGATCGCCGGCCAGCCCTTAATATTAACAAAAAGAGATGCGTCGAAAAGGAATATGAATCTTCGTCCATGCGGGGGGGCAGTGAGCCTGTGCATTTCTCCAGGCATAATGAACAGGATATCGCCGGGAAGGATGTGGTAGATGGTTTCCGCGAGCTCAACGTCGTAATAGTTTTCAGTCGGCATAATGACTTCCAGGGCGGTATGCCAGTGAGAATCGTAGGTCAGGTCCTGTTCATTGCACCAGATGCGGATGGAAGAACCGATATGATACTCTACGGCCTCATAGGCGTTTTTGACGTCTCTGCTGCCTGTCCAGTCGTCATTCGCGGTATAATAATCATGACCATTGTCGACCATTACAAACCCCTCCGTTTGTATATCCCTTTTATCCATTATACCTTCAATTGCACGAATAATCAACGAAAAATTTATGCGCTCCATATAAAACGGAGAAAACAGAAGATGTTTGTCCTGCCCTGCGGGACCAAAATAGAGGAGGAGAGAACAGCTATGAAGAAGCAGGCTTTTAACCCTTACCTTCCGTCCTGGGAGTATATTCCGGACGGGGAACCCTATGTGTTCGGAGACCGGGTCTATGTGTACGGCTCCCACGATTTCTACAACGGATACGTGTTCTGCATGGGAGATTACGTCTGCTGGTCCGCGCCGGTTTCCGACCTTTCGGACTGGAGATATGAGGGTGTGATCTACCCGCGCAATGAGGATCCGCTGAATAAGGACGGGAAAATGTGCCTCTACGCGCCGGATGTGACGGTTGGGCCGGACGGCCGGTATTACCTGTACTACGTGCTGGACAAGGTATCGGTCGTCTCCGTGGCGGTCTGCGATACGCCGGCAGGCCGGTATGAATTCTACGGGTATGTCCATTATGAGGACGGAACGAGGCTTGGCGAGCGGAAAGGCGACGAGCCTCAGTTTGACCCCGGCGTGCTGACGGAAGGGGAGAAAACCTATCTGTATACCGGTTTTTGCGGCAGGGGAGACAAGTCCAGGACCGGAGCCATGGCCACGGTTCTGAAGCCGGATATGGTGACGGTCGCGGAGGCGCCGGTGTTCGTGGCGCCCGGATGCGAGTACGGCGCGGGAACCGGCTTTGAGGGGCATGAGTTCTTTGAGGCGCCGTCGATTCGGAAGCGGGGAGATACCTATTATTTCATCTATTCCTCCGTCGTGATGCACGAGCTGTGCTACGCGGTCAGCAAGGAGCCAACCCGCGGCTTCACCTACGGCGGCGTGCTGGTCAGCAACTGCGACCTGCATATCGGCAGCTATAAACCGGCAGACATGCCTGCGGCTTACGGGGCCAACAACCATGGAAGCATGGTGGAGATCGGCGGCGAGTGGTACATTTTCTACCACCGTCACACCAACGGCACCTGGTACAGCCGGCAGGGCTGCGCGGAGAAGCTTGCAATCCTTCCGGACGGAAGCATCCCGCAGGCGGAGATTACCTCCTGCGGACTGAACGGAGGTCCCCTTGAGGGGAGAGGGGAATATCCGGCATACATTGTCTGCAATCTGTTTACGGACACGCCGTCCGCCTATGTAGGCGGCGACCGCTTCCCGAAGGTGATGCAGGACGGCCGGGACGGGGACGAGGAGCCGGGTTATATCGGCAATATCCAGAACTCGGCGACGATGGGATTCAAGTATTTCGACTGCCGCGGCGTGAAGGAAATCGGGATCGCGGTCAGAGGCTACGGACAGGGCGTGTTCGAGGTGAGGACCGCCTGGGACGGCGAGATCTTGGCGGAGATTCCGGTGGTGAGCTCCAATGTCTGGGAGGAATACAGTGTCCAAGCGGCGGTGCCGGACGGCGTGCAGGCCGTCTATCTGACGTACCGGGGCGGCGGAAATCTGCATCTGCGGTCGTTTAAGCTGGCGTAGGGAGATTGTGCGTGGGATTTTATAAAGGAAGAGGAGGAAGAGGGGTCATGCGCGGAAGAAACGCAAAACGGAGTTACCGGATATGCGCCGGCGCGCTGGCGGTTATGACCGCCTGCGGCGTTATGGCGGGGAATCCATGGATAAAGAAAGCGGAGGCGGCGGAAGTGAATCAGGATCACGCGGAGGCGCTCCCGATCCTGCGGGACGTGGTGGGAGAGGAGCTTTGCCCGATCTTTGGGGCCGGGATCACGGAAGGGGAGATGAACGATCCGAAGCTTTGGGAGCTGGTGACCACCCATTTCAGCGCCGTTACGTTCGGCAATGAGTTAAAGCCGGACGCCCTGTTCGGTTACAGCAACGGCAGATGTCCCGGCACGAAGGAGGAGGAGCTGGACGGAGAGACGATCACGGTGCCGGTGATGGATTTCAGCCGCGCGGAGCGGATGCTTAACAAGGTGAAGGCCTGGAATGAGGAGCATCCGGACCGGACGATTATGGTGCGCGGCCATGTGCTGGTGTGGCACAGCCAGACGCCGGAGTGGTTTTTCCACGAGGATTACGATAAGACGAAGCCCTACGTGGACAAGGAGACCATGGATAAGCGCCAGAAATGGTACATTAAGACTGTGCTGACGCATTTCACGGGGGAGGACAGTCCCTATGCGGGGATGTTCTACGGCTGGGACGTGGTGAACGAGGCCGTCAGCGGCAATACATACAGAACGGATGCGGAAGACCCCAACGAAGATCTGTCGCAGGACACCCACGGCAGCAATTCCAGCTGGTGGCATGTGTACCAGAGCAGCGAATACATTATCAACGCGTTCCGCTACGCCAACCAGTACGCTCCGGCCACGGTGGAGCTTTACTATAACGATTACGGCGAGTGCAGCGACATCAAGCGGGTGGGGATCAAGGAGCTTTTGAAGGCGGTAAAGGCAGAGGAAGGTGCGCCGGGGGAGGGAACCCGGATCGACGCGATGGGGATGCAGGGACATTACAGTCTCTCGGATCCGGCGTTCGATGCGTTTTCCCTGGCGATTGAGACTTACTGCGAGGTGGTGGGAAAGGTGCAGATCACGGAATTCGATCTGCAGTCCAGCGACGGTTACGACGGCACGGACGCCACGAGGGAAGATGAGTACGCCCGCCACGCGTCCCGCTACCGCCTGCTCTACTCGATGCTTAAGAAGGCGGCGGACAAGCCCGGTGTCACCGTGGGCGGCATCACCTTCTGGGGCGTGGTGGACAAATATTCCTGGCTGCAGGGACGCTCCACCGTGGGCGGCGGCAGTACGAAGATCAAGCCGCAGTGTCCGCTGCTGTTTGACGATAATTACGAGCCGAAGCCCTCGTTCTGGGTCTTCGCGGACGCGTCGCGGCTGACCTCGGAGGGGAAGCTTAAGGAGCCGGAGACCGAGGCCGGGCAGACGGAGGAGACCAAGACCGGGACTTCCCGGGAGGAGGTATCAGGCCAGGAGGAGGAGATCTCCGGGAGCGCCGCGGAGCCGGCGTCTGTTCAGGTTGGCGGAACATCGCAGGCCGGAGAGCCGGAAAGCGGGCAGCCGGAGGCCGGAATCACCGATTCCGACGCCGGTTCAGACATCGCAAATATTGCTGTTTTGGTGGTCGTTTTCCTGTGCGTGGGCGGAGCGGTTCTGTTCGTTCTTAAGCGCAGACGCGGGTAAAAAGCATAAGTTACGTCAGATCGGTTTCATTGAGGGGCTGCCGCGGCAGCCCCTTAATTTACGCCTCAATAAACCGTTTCGTGCTCTTGTCTGCCGCCTTCCCGTGAGCGCCGTTTTTTGGTATTTTTTGCCGGATCAGCGTATTGGGAAAGGCGGCCGCACACGGTCCTGCGGCCGGACGGAATGGATGTTTTCAATCGAAAATGAGCAAGATGTGGGAAAAGTTTAGCAATAATCGAGTAGTTTGACGAAATGAGCGATGATAGAATAAAACATATTCTACAATTGAAGGAACCTGCATTGCCCTGCGGGTTGTTCAAACTGTTCAATTGGGTCAATAAACCATGGAGGTGATTATGAAAGATTCTGTTAAAAAGCTACTTCTTGCAGCAGGCGTCATAGTCGTGGTCCTTGGACTTATCCTGATTCCAGGCCTTTTTCGGGATGTGGATTTCCATGAGAAATACGAGGGATATGATCTGACCACCGACGTGGAAGGAGCCGTAAGGGAGGGAACCTATACCCTCTATCTGCAGGCGCATCCGGACGCGGCGATTCCATCTCAGAGCGTGGAGGTGGATCTGACGGACTATGTATCCGGCGAGGACGTGGAAGTGCAGACGGACTACGCGGGCGAACCCCAGGTGCTGTATACCGGCCCTGCCTCCACGGTGACCTGGAACGTGAATGTGCCGGAGGCCGGCTTCTACAACCTTTATCTGGAATACATGACCGTGGAGTCCAGAGGCGTTCCGATCGAGCGTTCCGTTTATATCAATGATGAGCTTCCCTTTGAGAAGGCCGCCAATATTACTTTCCTGCGGATCTGGAAGGACGGCGGCGCGGTGAAGGTGGATAATCAGGGCAATGAGATCCGCCCCACCCAGGTGGAAGAGTACGAATGGCAGAGCGGTTACTGCCGCGACGATATGGGCTATGTGACAGAGCCCTACCAGTTCTATTTTGAGAAGGGAGACAACACCCTGACCCTGAAAGCGGAGAATGAGCCCGTGGTACTGCGCAGACTGACGCTGGCGGCCGTGGAGCAGCCCGTCACCTACGAGCAGTACAAGGCGGCGAACGCCGGCAGGGCAGCCTCCGGAGAGGGCCTCGGCTATGTGGAGAAGATCCAGGGCGAGACGTCTACCTTCCGTTCGGAATCCTCCCTGTACGCCAAATATGACCGTTCTTCCCCCACGACGGAGCCGAACACCGTGATGCGAACCGTGCTCAACTATGTGGGCGGCGAGGCCTGGAGCAGCGCCGGACAGTGGATTGAGTGGAAATTCACGGTTCCGGAGAACGGATATTATAATATCACGATCAAGGGCCGTCAGAACTACGCGCGGGGCAGCGTGTCCAGCCGCATGGTGTACATAGACGGAGAGATTCCCTTTGAGGAGCTGAAAGAGGTCTCCTTTGAGTATGAGAACGACTGGAACTGCCTGACTTTGGCAGATGCGTCGGGCGTGCCCTACGATATCTATCTGGACGCGGGAGAACATTCGATCCGTCTGGAGGCGACGTTGGGCGGCCTCGGTTCGATTCTGGAAGATCTGGAAGATTCCACTTTCCGCCTGAACCAGATTTACCGCCGTATCCTGGTCTATACGGGTGCCAATCCGGATCAGTACCGCGACTACAACATCCATCAGGTCTACCCGGAGATCATCGACGCCATGTCGCTGGAGTCCAAGCGTCTCTATAAGATTGTTGACGACATGGTGGCGTACACCGGACAGAAGGCGGACCGGATCGCCACGGCCCAGACTCTGGCCCAGCAGCTGGAGCGTTTTGTGGAGCAGCCCAATAAGATCACGGTGGAATTTACTACATTTAAAGACAATATCACCGCCCTTGGCACCGCGCTCCTTTCCATGAGCGAGACCAAGCTGGATATCGACTATCTGGTGGTCAGCGGCACGGAGGGAAAGGTGGAGAAGGATAAAGCCAATTTCCTGATGCAGGCCATGCATGAGGTCAAGTCTTTCGTCGCGTCCTTCATTGTGGATTATGACGCGGTCGGCGACGTGTACGCGGACGGCGACGAGGTCGTCAAGGTGTGGGTGCTGACCGGACGCGATCAGGGCACGATCCTTAAGACTATGGTGGACGATACCTTCACTCCCGAGACCGGCGTCAAGGTCAACGTGGAGATCGTGGCGGCGGACGCGCTCTTAAGCGCCGTGGTGGCCGGAAGAGGCCCCAACGTCGTGCTTTCCGTGGGCGCCGACCAGCCTGTCAACTACGCGCTGCGCGGCGCGGTGGAGGATTTAAGTCAGTTCCCGGATCTGAAAGACGTGCTTAGTGCCTATACCGAAAGCTCCTACGAGCAGTACCGTTTGGGAGATCAGATCTACGCGATTCCGGAGACCCAGCAGTTCAACGTCATGTTCTACCGCGAGGACGTGCTGGAGGAGCTGGGGCTTGAGCCGCCTCAGACCTGGCAGGAGCTGATCGAGATGCTCCCGACCATCCAGGGCAACAACCTGAGCGTGGGCATCCCCACGGCGGCGGGCAGCAGCGGTTCCGCAAGCGCCAGCACCAGCATTGCGTCCAATACGCCGGATCTGACCATGTATTTCAGCCTTCTGTTCCAGAACGGCGGAGATCTTTACAATGAAGCCGGAACCAAGACCACGGTGAACGACGACAAGGCGGTGGAGGCCTTCGCGGAATACACCAAGTATTTCACGGATTACGGCATCCCGACGATCTATGATTTCGTCAGCCGGTTCCGTTCCGGCGAGATGCCGATCGGCATCACCAACTATACGATCTACAACACGCTGACGGTTTCCGCTCCGGAGATTCGGGGCCTGTGGGATTTCACGCTGATACCGGGCACGGAGAAGAGGGCCGCGGACGGAAGCACCTACATCGACCGGTCGGATTTCATTACCGGCAGTGCGACGATGATGATCAAGACGGAGAATGATACACTGCGCAATAACTCCTGGGAGTTCATGAAGTGGTGGGCAAGCGCCGATACCCAGGTACGTTTCGGACGCGAACTGGAGGCCCTGCTTGGTTCCTCCGCCCGGTATGCCACCGCCAATTACGACGCGTTCAACCAGCTGTCCTGGAGCGCGGAGGACATCAAGGTCCTGACGGAGCAGTGGGCGCAGACGGTAGGCATCCGCGAGGTGCCGGGCGGCTACTACACCGGACGCCACATCACCAATGCCATCCGCAAGGTCATCAATGAGAAGGACGATCCGAGGGAGACGATTTTGGATTACGCTATCACCATTGATGAGGAGATCGTCAAGAAGCGGAAAGAATTTGGTCTGCCGGTAGAATGAGAAGGGAAGGAGAGGAAACATGACAGAGTATATCAAAAAGTATTTCGAGCTTCGCCGCCATAATCTCCAGGTGGCGCTGAAAAAAGCGAAGAGAAGCAAGATGTGCTATTTCTTCCTGGCCCCTTACGCTATCCTGTTCTTTATGTTTTACATCCTGCCGGTAGGGACTTCCATCTTCTTCAGCTTTACCTACTACAACATCCTGGAGTCTCCCCGCTTCGTGGGTCTCCAGAACTATATCAGCCTGATTCTTCAGGACGATATCTTCCTGACAGGCGTGAAGAACACCTTCATGATTGCCGTGATCACCGGACCGCTGGGCTACATATTATCATTCCTGTTCGCCTGGCTGATCAACGAGCTGCCCCGCTATCTGCGGGCGATCGCGGTCGTCGTGTTCTACGCGCCGTCCATTGCGGGCAACGTGTTCATGATCTTCTCCATTTTCTTCCGTGGAGACGCTTACGGATACGTCAACGCCTTCCTGATGAACGCCGGCATCATCGACGCGCCGATTCTGTGGCTGGTGGATCCCAAGTATATGCTTCCGATCTGTATGATCGTCATCCTCTGGATGAGCCTTGGCACCGGATTCCTTTCCTTCGTTGCCGGCCTTCAGGGCGTGGATTCCTCCCAGTTTGAGGCGGGCTACATGGACGGTGTGAAGAACCGCTGGCAGGAGCTGTGGTACATCACCCTGCCCAACATGAAGCCCATGCTTCTGTTCGGTGCGGTTATGGCTATCACCCAGGCCTTCGGTGTCTGCGACGTGACCATGGCCCTGTGCGGTTATCCCAGCACGGATTACGCGGCCCGTACCGTCGTGACCCACCTGTTTGACTACGGTTATTCCCGTTTCGAGATGGGCTACGCTTCAGCCATCGCGACATTATTATTCCTGGTGATGATCCTCTGCAAGAAGGCCGTCCAGGGTCTGTTAAGAAGGGTGGGGACGTGATATGGCGAAGAATAAAGAGATCAAAGAGAAAAAGCAGCAGGTACATAAGAAGGTATTAAAGCGCAGGAAACCGAACAGGTCCATATGGGGAGACTTCCTTGTCTATTTTTTCCTGTTTTTGGTCGCGCTGGCGATGGTATTCCCGCTGGTGTTCGCGGTCAACAGCGCGCTAAAGCCCCTGGATGAGCTGTTTATGTTCCCTCCGAAGGTGTTCGCGCAGAATCCGACGCTTGATAATTTTTCGGATCTGTTCGTCACGATGGGCAAGTCCTGGGTGACCTTTTCCAGGTACGTATTCAATACGGTATTCATCACGGTAGTCGGTACGGCCGGGCATCTGATCATCTGTTCCATGGGTGCTTTCGTGCTGGCCAAGTATGATTTCCCGGGCGGGAAGACATTTTTCAACGTCGTCGTGGTGGCCCTGATGTTCAACGGCTATGTAACGGCGATTCCGAACTACCTGATCATCAACGCCCTGGGCTGGGTGGATACCTACTGGGCGATTATCGTTCCGGCCTTCGCGGCACCCATCGGACTCTTCCTGATGAAGCAGTTCATGGAAGGACTTCCGATGTCGCTCATAGAGGCGGCGCAGATCGACGGCGCCAGCCTGTGGAAGATTTTCATCACGATCGTTATGCCGAACGTCAAGCCCGCGTGGCTGACCCTGATCATCTTCTCCGTGCAGAGCCTGTGGAACAACCGGGCGGCGACCTTCATCTACTCTGAGGAGAAGAAGACCCTGGTATACGCCCTGCAGCAGATTCAGAGCGGCGGTATCGCAAGAACCGGGCAGGCGGCGGCTGTCACTGTGGTCGTTATGATTGTGCCGATCATAACATTCATTCTTTCCGAGAGCCAGACCCTGGAAACCATGGCAAGCTCCGGATTGAAGGAATGACGGAGGTGGAAGATGAAGAAGACGACGAAACGATTTGGCGCGTTACTGCTCTGCGTGCTTCTCACCCTGTCCTCCGCCGTGACGGTGCTTGCGGACGAGGGCTATACCTACAATTATGATTACTGGGGGGATGTGCAGTATTCTCCCGACGCCTACACGGTTGAGAAGGTGTATACGGCCGTGGATATGGGACTTGAGGGAAGGCTGCAGAACCCCCAGGGCCTGAATGTGATCGGCGACATGATCTATATCTGCGATACCGGCAACAACCGAATCCTCGAACTGAAACGCGTGAACCAGGATACGATCGAGCTGTCCCGCGTCATCGACCATTTCAGCGGGACGGAGCAGCCGAATACATTTGCCGCTCCCACAGACGTGGATGTGACGGAAGACGGCTATATGTTCATCTGTGACAGCGGCAACCAGAGGATCCTGAAGCTGGATATGGATCTGAACTACATTATGGAATTTACGAAGCCGGATGATTCCAATTTCAGCAACAAGGACGTCTTTACGCCGACAAAGCTTTCCGTGGATACGGCGGGACGTGTTTACTGTATCGCCACGAATGTGAACCAGGGCCTCATCAAGTTTGAAAATGACGGCCGGTTCTCAGGCTTCGTGGGGGCCTCCAAGGTTATCTACGACTGGACGGACTATATCTGGAAGAAGCTGGCGACCCAGGAGCAGAGGGCGCAGATGGTGTCCTTCGTTCCCACGGAGTATGACAATGTGTATATCGATTCCGAGGGCTTCGTCTTCGTCTGCACGATGAATGTCAATGAGACGGATCTGGACAATGGGTCCGCCGATCCCATCCGAAGGCTTAACATGCTGGGCAACGACATTCTGATCGAGAACGGCGAGTGGACGGTCATCGGAGATATCGAGTGGGATGACGCGGCCGGGTATAACGGACCGTCGCTGTTCGTGGACATCACGGCCCTGGACAATAAAGTCTATGTGGCCCTGGACAGGGTCCGCGGCAGGCTCTTCGCTTACGACGACCAGGGGCGGATGCTCTACGCCTTCGGCGGCGCCGGCAACATGGACGGATATTTCCGGCAGCCCGCGGCGATCGAGCATATGAATCACGACCTGCTGGTTCTGGATTCCATCGACGCCAGCCTGACGCTCTTTACCCCAACGGAGTACGGCAGCCTGATCTACCAGGCCATCGAGCAGTTCCAGGACGGCTATTATACGGAATCCGGCGAATCCTGGCAGAAGGTCATGGATTTAAACGGCAACTGCGATCTGGCCTATATCGGTATCGGCCGGTCCCTCCTGCGGCAGGGCAGATATAAAGAGGCCATGGATTACTTCAAGCTGAAATACGATGAAGACAACTACTCCAAGGCCTTCAAGCAGTACCGCAAGCAGTGGGTGGAGGAGCATATCCTGATCATCTTCCTGCTGGTGTTCGCGGTTCTGTGCGTACCGCTTCTGGTCGGACGGATCCGGAAGATCAAGCATGAGATCGACACCTCGGATTACTTCGAGTTAAAGAAAGGGAGGCAGTCATGATAGCAACGCTGAAAGAAAAAATAAACTCCAGTCACTATCTGTCAACGCTGCGTTTCGCATTGTACTGCTGTACCCATCCCCTGGACGGCTTCTGGGATCTGACCCATGAGAAGAGGGGATCCATCGCGGCGGCCAATACGATTCTGTTCCTGACAGTGCTGGCCCGTATCATGAGTCTGCAGTTTACCAGCTTCATTTTCATACGGGTGAACTGGGACCGCATTAACATTTTCCTCTACATCGCCAGTATTCTGTTTCCGCTGGCCCTGTGGTGTGTGGGCAACTGGGGACTGACCACACTGTTTGACGGCAAGGGGAGGCTTCCGCAGATCTACATGGCTTCCTGCTATGCTATGACACCTTATCCGCTGATGCAGTTCCCGCTGATCATTTTCAGCAACATGGTCACGGTAGAGGAGGCGGAGTTCTACACGGTGTTAAGTACGCTCTCCCTTGTGTGGGCGGTGATCCTGTTCCTCTGCGCCATGATGCAGATCCATGAGTACACGCTTAAGAAGACCCTTGGATTTACCGTAGGAACAATCTTCGCCATGTTGGTGATGGTATTCATCCTGATGCTGTTCTTCAGTATGATCGGCTCCGGCATCGTGTATTTCATTTCCATCGGGCGTGAGATCTTATTCCGAATGTGACGAGGAGGGAGAGTGCTATGAAGAAAGACAAAAAAGCAGAGCTGAAAGAAGCCCTGATGGGCCGTCTGAAAAGCCTGATCGGTCCTGTGATCATTCTTCTGATCGTCGCTCTGGGCGCCGTGTTCGTCATGGTCAACCAGACGGAGGAGGTTGAGGAGGAGATTCCCCGCGCCAATGCCTACGAGGGCGGCGAGGAGGAGCTCGTCCTGGAGAATGATAAACTGAAATTCGTGATGGATCCCACCACGACCCAGTTCAGCCTGACCGTGAAGGATTCCGGGATGGTATGGTATTCCAACCCGCCGGATGCGGCCAACGACCCGCTGGCCCTGACGCTGGAGAAGGGAAACTTACAGTCTACCATCCGCATGGTCTACAGTACGACCAACGGCGTCGATACGATCTTCAATAACTATGATTACAGTATGCTGAACCAGATCTATGAGATCGAACCGTCGGAGGACTCCATCCGCGTCAACTACACCATCGGCGAGCTGGATAAGGAATTCATCATTCCTCCGGTTATGACCGAGGCAAGGATGAACGAGTATCTGGCAGGGATGTCCGGTTCCGACAAGAGCATGATCGACAACTACTATAAGAAGTACGATATCAATAACCTGAGCAAGAAGGACCAGGCGAACAAAGACGAGCTGCTGGCCACCTACCCGATCCTGGAGACAGAGGTCGCCTACGTGATCCGTGAGAACGCTACGGATAACGTGCGGAACAAGCTGCAGCAGGTTTTCGAGGCGGCCGGATATACCTATGAGGAATATCTGGAGGATAAAGAGCTGGGCAGCGCGGGAAGCACCCGCAAGCAGGCCGTGTTCAATATCAGCCTGATCTACCGTCTTGAGGACGGCGACCTGGTGGTCGAGGTGCCCATGGGCGATATCGAGTATCTGAGCGATTATCCGATCTATACCATGACCGTCCTGCCTTACTTCGGGGCAGGCGGCGTGGATGAAGAAGGTTTCCTGCTTGTGCCGGAGGGCGGCGGAGCGCTGATCAACTTCAATAACGGCAAGATCGCCCAAAGCAATTATTACGCCAACCTTTACGGCTGGGACATGGCCTCAAACCGCACCGCGGTGGTGCACGACACCAGGGCGTATTTCGGAGCTTTCGGCATCGCCAAGGGCGACAATTCCTTCCTCTGCTTCCTGGAGGACGGCGCGGCCTACGCTTCCATTCTGGCGGACGTCAGCGGCAAGAGCAACAGCTATAACTACGTGAACGCGGAGTATTCCATCACCCACAGAGAGCAGTACGACGTGGGCGACCGCTACAACGGCATGATGTTTATCTACGAGCAAAACCTTCCGGATGAGAATCTGGTCCAGCGGTATCGCTTCTCCAATTCCGGAAGCTATGTGGACATGGCGAACGTTTACCATGATTACCTGGCGGCAAAGAATCCGGAGCAGTTTACTCCCCTCGCGGAGACGGAGACGCCGACAGCCGTGGAGATTCTGGGCGCTGTGGATAAGGTGAAGCAGGTGCTGGGTATCCCGGTCAGCAAGCCGGTCAAACTCACAGGCTTTAAGGAAGCGCAGGATATCCTTTCCGCCCTCAAGGACGCGGGGTTTGGAAATATGTACGTCAAGCTGTCCGGCTGGGCCAACGGAGGCGTCAAGCAGAAGATGCTGACAAAGATCAAACCGGTTTCCTCGCTCGGCGGCGCAAAGGAGCTGCGGGCGCTCATCAGCTACGCGCAGGCAAACGGCATGGAGCTTTATCTGGACGGCGTCACCAATTACGCCTATGACGGCAGCCTGTTAAACGGTTTCATCGAGTTCAGGGATGCTGCCAGGCTGGCGAGCCAGGAGAGAGTAGAGCTTCTCGAGTATTCCAAAATCACGTTCGGCCAGATGGAAAGCGAGGACAGCTACTACCTGCTGAACCATAAGAACATTGACAAGATGGCCGGAAATCTGATCGGCTACGCGGCGGCAAACGGCGCGGGCGTTGCCTTCAGGGATATGGGCATGGAGCTTTCCTCCGATTTCGATGAGACGGATCCGTTTACCAGACAGCAGGCGCTGGCGGCTCAGGTGAGCAGGTTCGAGGAAGCGAAGCAGGCGGGAGAGGGCATCATGATCAATATGGGAAATGATTACGCGATGCCCTACGCGGACATGATCACCGGAATGGATCTGGGCGGGTCGGAATACACGATCCTGGATAAGATGGTGCCGTTCTATCAGCTGGCGGTCCACGGATTCGCCAATTACGCCGGCGAGCCGCTGAACCTGACGCAGGATTACGAGGACGAATTGCTGAAATCGGCGGAATACGGCGCGGGCCTGTCCTTCACATTTATGAAGGAAACCGCCTTCGCGATTCAGTCAACGAATTATACGAAGTATTTCGGAGCCGGGTTTGATGCGTGGGAGAATAAGGCAAAGGAGATCTACAGCCGGTATAACAGCGAGCTGGGTCACACCTTCAATCAGAGGATGACGGATCACAAATACCTGACGGATATGGTGACCTGCACTTCCTACGAGGACGGCACGAAGGTCTATGTAAACTACAGCTACGAGGATTACCAGGCGGAGGACGGCACAACCGTCCCGGCCAGGGACTACGTGGCGGTGAAACCATAAAGCGGAAGAACGGAGAAAGGAACGGTGAAAAATATGAAGAAGAAGAAAAAACCAGCAGGTCTTCAGAAGCGTAAAGCCATATCCGGTTATCTGTTCATTATGCCGTTTATTATAGGCTTTCTGGTCTTTATGGTACAGCCGCTGTTCCAGTCGCTGTACATGAGTCTGAGCACGGTGAAGGTCAGCACCAGCGGTTTCGAGTCGATCTTCTCCGGAATTGAGAATTATAAGAGAGCTTTCCTGATCGACCCGGATTTCACAAGGCTTCTGACGGAGGAGCTTGGAAAGATGATCATCAACTCAGTGGCGGTCATGGTGTTCAGCTTCTTTGTGGCGCTGATCCTGAACCAGAAGTTTAAGGGAAGGGCATTTGTAAGAGCGGTGTTCTTCCTGCCGGTGATTCTTTCATCCGGCGTTATCCTGGGCGTGGAATATGACAATGCGCTGCTTAGCGGCCTTCAGGAGACGATCCAGCAGAGCGCGAACGACAGCAGCATCTCCGCCGTGATCCAGAATATCCTGGTGACAAGCGGAATCGGAACCAGGGCGTTTGAGATCGTATTCGATATCGTGGACGGCATCTACGACGTGGCCATTACCTCCGGTATCCAGATCCTGATCTTCCTGTCCGCCCTGCAGACCATCTCCGAGAGCATGTACGAGGCGGCGGCGATCGAGGGCTGTACCGCGTGGGAGAGCCTCTGGAAGATCACGTTCCCGATGGTCAGCTCCATGCTTCTGGTTAACTGGGTTTACACAATCGTCGATTTCTGTATGCGGTCTGACAGCGAGGTGATGGAGAAGATCACGGAGCAGATGACGCTGTATATGGATTATGGATTCTCCTCCGCCATGGCCTGGGTCTACTTCGCGGTCATCGGCGTGATCATCGGCGTGAGCGCCCTATTCCTGTCAAAGGTGGTGTATTACTATGACTAAAGCGGCGAAGACGGTTTCAAAAACGAATAATTTCTGGGAGCGCAACCGCAGGTCCGAGGGATATCTGCTGAAAAAGACGGCAATGGCTGTCAGCGTGAAGATCATACGCGCGATCCTGCTGTTCGGAATGTGCTTTTTGATCCTGCAGCCGATCCTAAATAAGATCTTCATCAGCGTAATGCAGGAGGGCGACCTGTACAATCCTCTGGTCGTCACGATCCCGATGCATTTTACGACGGCAAATTACGAGCTCGCGGCAGGAATTATGGAGTACAGCAAGACGCTTCTCCATACCGCGGTGATCTCCATCACGGTCGCGCTTCTGCAGATTGCGGTATGTACCCTGGTGGGATACGGCTTTGCCAGATTCAAGTTCCCCCTTCGGAACTTCTGGTTCGCCTGCGTGCTTTTAATGATCGTGATCCCGCCGCAGACCATATCCACCTCGCTGCATCTGCATTTCAGGTTCTTCGATATCCTGGGACTCTTTAAGACGTTCACAGGCTCTACCCTGAACCTGAGAGGCTCGGTGGTTCCGTATTACCTGATGAGCGCGGGCTGCATGGGATTAAAGAACGGCCTTTACATTTTCCTGATCCGGCAGTTCTTCCGCAACATCCCGTTCGAGCTGGAAGAGGCCGCCTATGTGGACGGCTGCGGCACCTTAAGGACCTTCCTCAGCATCATGCTTCCGGACGCAAAGCCGATCCTGACTTCCTGCTTCCTGTTCGCGTTCGTGTGGCAGTGGACCGACGGCTTCTATTCCTCGATGTTTTTGGGAAATGTAAGCCTGCTCTCCATCAAGCTGCAGTCCGTGGCGGATACGCTGGGGCATTACTACACCGAAGTCCTTAAGATCCCGGGCGGTGCGTCCATCGGCTACACCAACTGCATCGTGGCCACCGGTACCCTGATGGTGATCGCCCCCCTGCTGATCCTCTACCTCTTCGTCCAGAAGGGCTTCGTAGAGAGCCTGAGCAGTTCGGGGATCAAGATGTGACGCACCAGTTCAGCCAGCCAGGGCAGGCGGCGGAAAACCGTGCCCGCACGGGCTGAACGTAAGTTCAGCAAAAACGTATCTTCCCGGCGCCCGCACTGTCATGCCTGTTGAGGGGCGCCGAGAAAATAGAAAACAATCATGAAAAAGGAGGAACAAGATGAGAAGAAGAGATTTGACCAGAGTGATGGCTTCCGCACTGGCTGCCGGCATGGTGGTCAGCATGGCCGGATGCGGCGGCAACGGGGGAAGCGCATCCGAGACGACGGCAGCGCCGGATACCACGGCTGCTCCTGAGACGACGGCGGCTGCCGGCGAGACCGAGGCTGCGGAGACCGAAGCTGCTGAGGAGGAGGATCTTGGCGCTTACACCGTGAGAAAGGACGCGGACGGCAACGTTTACGATTTAGACGGCATGGAAGTTATCATTCGCGACTGGTTCTCGCAGGAGACCGAGCCTCAGAACGCTATGGACGAGGCGAGAGAGGAATATCTGGATTGGATCCAGGAGACCTATAATTTCACGATCAAGGCACAGAATATGAGCGGCTGGGGCGATGTCCACACCGATTTCGTAAATTATGCTACGGCAGGCGGCGATGAGAACTACATCTTCGCTCTGTGGCAGGGCGCGCAGGTTCAGTCCGAGCTGGAGTCCGAGCTGATGTATGATCTGTCTTCCCTGGACTGCTTTGATTTCTCGGAGTCCAAGTGGAATCCGATCGTCAAGGATCTGTATACCTTTGACGGAAAGATCTACGCCATGAACGCGGAGGAGAACGAGCCGAGAGGCGGTATGTTCTTCAACAAGAGACTTCTGACCGAGGCCGGAATCAATCCCGAGGATCTCTACACCTGGCAGGAGGACGGCAGCTGGACATGGGATAAGTTCGAAGAGCTCTGCGAGCAGATTTATCAGGATACCAACAACGACGGCGAGATCGACCGCTGGCCGATCATGACATTTAACGATCCGTTCTATACCGCGGCTGTACTCTCTAACGGCGGCTCCTATGTAGCGAAGGAGAACGGAAAATACGTGAACAACCTGGAGAGCGCCGCGACTCTGGACGCTGTGAACTGGGCCCGCGACATGCTGACCAAGTACCGCAAGCCGGATCCGCAGGATGCCGCCTGGGATTACTGCTACACGGGCTTTATCAACGGCGAAGCCGCGTTCATGGCCGATGAGGCTTACAACGCCGGCGCTTACGATCCGGACAATACCGGTTCCGCGAAGTTCTCCGCGATGAAGGACGACTTCGGCTTCGTCTGCTTCCCGAAGGGGCCGAACGCTTCGGACTACACCAACGGTGCGAACAACAACATCTATGTGATCCCCGGCTGCTACGATGCGGACAAGGCCTGGAAGATCGCGTTCGCGTATGATCTGTACACCGAGCCTACGCCCGGCTACGAGGATGTGTCCTCTATGATGCAGAGATACTACAGCGCGTTCCGTGATATGGAGTCTGTAGATCTGACCATCGCCAGAATGCTGGATAACGCCAGCCCGCAGTATCATACCCTGATCGCCGGCCTGGATCTGGGCAACCAGTTCCTGTGGAAGTTCTCCGATGAAAATACGCCGGCTCAGCAGGCAGAAGCGATCCGCAACACCTGGGATGCTTACATTGCCAAGGCCAACGGCGATATCAGCCAGGAAGAGCTGGATGCCGCGATCGCGGCAGAGACCGAGACGACGGCCGCGGAAGGCGAAGCTGCTGCTGAGTAAGACGCAGTTTGTGAAAAGCCGGACGTCTTGAGAAGGATAAGCAGTCTGGCATGACAGAATGAGCTTATATATGGAGAAAGGGCGGGGATTATTTTACCGCCCTTCCTCTGTACTTATACGCGTTGGAAATAAGAGCGATACGGGAGGAAGCAGTTTATGAACAATACAGCCAGGTTCCATCTTCCGGGGCTGCGGTATAATTTTCCGCTGAATATGATGACCCTGGATCTGATGAAGAAGAATCCGGAGTTCTTCCGGGAGGGCGTGGAGATCGCATCCTTTTTCGGAGAATTCCCGACATCGCTGTGGGCGGGCGGCCGTTACTGCAACGACGACCAGTGCGACGGCCCGTTTATCCGCAATGTGGTAAAAACGATCAATTCTTTTGGGATTCCGGTACGCTATACGTATACGAACCCGTCGCTGACCGAGCGGGATATGTCGGATCCGTACTGCAATTTCTGTATGCGGGTGGCAGACAACGACATGAACCAGGTGCTGGTGGTTTCCCCGCTCCTGGAAGACTATATCCGGAAAAGATATCCCGGCTTTAAGATCAACAGCTCCACCTGCAAGGAGATTAAGGACATTGACGCCTTGAACGAAGAGCTTTCAAAGGACTATTATCTGGTGGTGCTGGATTACAACCTGAACAATGATTTCGACACGCTTGAGAAGATCGGGCGAAAGGATAAATGCGAGCTTTTGGTGAATTCCTGCTGTATTCCCAACTGCCCGCGGCGCGGTTCCCATTACAGCACGATCGGCAGGGAGAACCGCATTACATTATTAAACCGAAAGAATCCTCCGAACAAACAGATGCCGGTTCCCGGCTGGACCTGCGAATACGGAGAAAAAAATACAATCTACACAATCCAGAATTACAGCACGTTTATCTCGCCGGAGGCCATCTGGGAGAAATATATCCCCATGGGCTTCCGTGAATTCAAGATCGAGGGCCGCACCGCCAACCTTTTCATGCTGATCGATACGTACTGCATGTATCTGATGAAGCCGGAGCGCAGGGACGAGGGAAGGCTGAAACTGATCTACAGCCTGCAGAACAACAAGGTGATTTCCGTCGGACGGCCGAGGAAGGCCGAGTGGAGAGGGTAAAGGAGAGCATATGGGCGAAAAGAGAGAGATTTACTGGCATCTGCCGGGCTTCTGCTATTTCCGTTTTTTGAATCAGGTGCTTCTGAATCTGATGAAGGATTATCCGGAGCGCTTCCGGGACGGGTATAAGATCGGTTCCGTCTACGGCACATTTCCGGGCGCCATCTGGAACGGCGGCCGCGCCGTGTTCGGGATCGCCGCGAAGACCGATATCAGGAAAATTCTCCAGGCCTACAACAGCAAGGGCGTTCCGGTGCGTTTCACCTGGACCAATTCCCTGTTGACGGAAAAGCATGTAAACGATACCTACTGCAATCTGATCATGCAGATGGCGGACAATGGGATGAACCAGGTGCTGGCGAACACGCAGGTTCTGGAGGACTATGTCCGCCAGGAGTATCCCGGATTTAAGATCATTTCCTCCACCACCAAGCGGATGCTGGATCCGGAGACGCTGAAAAATGAGCTCGCGAAGGACTATTTTTTGGTGGTACTGGACTACGATCTGAACCACAATGAGGAAGTGCTGAACATGATCAAGCCTTACGCCGGCAAGGTGGAGATCCTGGTGGATGAGATCTGTAAGCCGGGCTGTAGAGTGCGGGCCGACCATTACCGGGAGGAATCCCGGATGCAGCTGGAATTTGATAAGGAATCGTCGTTTCGGTGCCCGAACCGTATTCAGGAGAGCCGGACCTTTGCGGAATGCCAGAAGCGGGCCGGGTTTATCGGGAAGGATGAGATTGAAGCCTACGCGGAGCGGGGCTTTGTGAATTTCAAGCTGGTGGGCCGGGGACTCCCGGAGGAGCTGGTGAAGGAATCGTATCTTTATTATCTGGTGAAGGATGAGGAGCGGGAGTTCATCCGCGGAAAGCTGGATCGGACGCTGGCGGATCTGCGGGGAGCGGCTGCTGGAGGCGCTTCGGGAGGAACGGTTCCTATGGGCCGGCCGGTTGGCGGAAGACCGCTGGGCGGTCCGATGAGCGGAAGGTCTCTGCAGGGGCATATGCCGAAGGGCGGCAGGAAAAGATAAAAAGGAGAAATTATGGAATTAAAAAAGGAGTACCGCAACGTATTCGCCGAGATCGGCAAAAGCGAGGCGGAGATCGAGACGAGACTTAAGGAGATCGTACATACATTTTTCTATGACGAGGAAGACAGGGTCTATTTCCCAGCTGGGGATGATATGGCCTATATCGAGGATACCGGGAATCTGGACGCCCGGACCGAGGGCATGTCCTACGGCATGATGATAAGCGTCCAGCTGGATATGAAGGAAGAATTCGACCGCATCTGGAAATGGGCCAAGACGTATATGTGGATGGATGACGGGCCGAATGAGGGGTATTTTGCATGGTCCTGCGCGCCGGATGGCAAGAAGAACGCCCACGGTCCGGCGCCGGACGGCGAGGAATTCTTCGCGATGGCGCTCTTCTTTGCCGCCCACCGCTGGGGAAACGGCGAAGGCATTTTTAACTACGAGAAAGAGGCGAAGGAGATCCTGCGGGCGTGCCTGCACAAAGGGGAGAACGGCAGGCCGGGACACGCGATGTGGAACCGGGAGAATCATCTGATCCTGTTCGTTCCGGGCAGTCCGTTTACGGATCCGTCCTACCATCTGCCGCATTTTTATGAGCTGTTCGCCCGGTGGGCGTATGAGGAGGACCGGCCCTTCTGGAAGGAGGCGGCGCAGGCCAGCCGGAAGTATCTGGCAATCGCCTGTCATCCGGCGACGGGGATGTCGGCGGAGTACGCAGAGTTTGACGGAAGCCCGGTGAAGCGGGTTTTCTGGACGAAGGACCGGCATGACTGGTTTTTCAGCGATTCCTACCGGACGGCGGCCAATATCGGGCTTGATTTTGAATGGTTTGGCGTCGATGAGGGCCAGCGGGCGGCGGTGGAGCGTCTGCAGCATTATCTCGGAGTCGAGCGGGCGGCGGAGCCGTTCTGCATCTACGAGGTGGATGGGACGCCGATTGCGAACGCGGCCCTGCATCCGATCGCGATCACGGCTACGGCCGCCCAGGGGGCGCTGGCGGTGCCGGAGCGGCTGGACGGAAGCGGCGGAGTCTTTGGTAAAGACGGCGGCAGAAACAAAGAGACCGGTATGGCCGGGAGCGGAAGTGAGAGCGGGAGCGGTCTTTCGGAGCGCGCCCGGATTGCCCGCATGTGGGTGGAGCATTTCTGGGAGCTGCCGATGCGGAAGGGCAACCGGCGGTATTATGATAACTGCCTGTACTTCTTCGCGTTCCTGGCACTGAGCGGCAGGTATCGGATCTGGTGAGACCGCACAATTACGGATGCGCGGTCTGATGCAGGTCAGAGCTAGTCGCATAGGCAAGCATGCAGGAAAGAAGATGCACCGGCAGCGTGGGTTCCGCATACAGGGTCGTGCGGTTATAAAGAGGGATGCCATTTGAGAAAGAAAATGTATGGAGGCAGGAGGATATGATCAGAATCGCGAGAACGGAAAACGGACTGGTAAGAGGAATCGAGGCCGCGGATCCGCGGATCACGGCGTTTAAGGGCGTACCCTTTGCCGCTCCGCCCATCGGAGAGAACCGCTGGAGGGCGCCACAGCCCTGCGGGAACTGGGAGGGAATACGCGACGCTTACCGCTTTGCGCCCATTTCCGTGCAGGATCGGCCAGGGGTGGGGACGGACATCTACTGCCGGGAGTGGCATGTGGATCCGGATATCGCCATGGACGAGGACTGCCTGTATTTAAACATCTGGACAGGCGCGAAGAGCGCGGAGGAACGGCAGCCGGTTCTGGTGTGGTTCTTCGGCGGCGGCCTGCAGTGGGGCTATCCGGCCGAGATGGAATTTGACGGCGAGCGCCTGGCGCGGCGCGGTGTGGTCGTCGTGACGGTGAATTACCGGATCAACGTGTTCGGGTTCCTGGCCCATCCCCAGATTACCGCCGAGCAGCCGGATGCGCCGGCCAATTTCGGAAATCTTGACCAGCAGGCAGGCCTTCGCTGGGTGGTCCGCAATATCGCGGCCTTCGGCGGAGATCCGGACAATATCACGATCGCGGGCCAGTCGGCCGGAGGCGGCAGCGTCTTAAGCCAGATTGCCTGTCCCGCCAACAAGGGGCTGTTCCGGAAGGCTGTGGTAATGAGCGGAATGATCCGAAGCCCCTACGGTGAAGGCGGAATCGGGACTCCGGAACCGCTTGCGTCGGCGGAGAAGAACGGGGCGGATTTCTTTGAATTTCTCGGCGTCTCCACCCTGGAAGAGGCGAGAAAGCTGGACGCCTTTCACATCCTGCACAAATACGGCGAATATGTCCAGACCCACCGCAGGATGTTTTCGGTGGAGGACGGCCGCTTCTGTGTCGGCGAGCCGCTCAGGCTGATTGCGGAGGGAAACTGTGTGGACGTGCCGATCATGGCCGGCAATACCGGCGATGAATTCCCCAATTTCCTGCGGGCGGACTCCGAGGAGGAGCTGCGTCAGAAGGCGGAGAAGGCGTTCGGGGAAACGCAGGCGCAGAAGTTTCTCGCGTTCGGGGAGGCGCACAGGGCGGACCGGCCGGGCTTCTATGCGAAAGTCTCGGGTATCGAGTGTACGGCCAAGAGCCTGTTCAGGGAGAAGAAGCGGCTCGGGAGCGCCAATGATTACTATTACTACCGGTTTGACGCGGAGATTCCGGGCTGGGATCATCCCGGCACCTTCCACTCCGTAGATCTGTGGTTCTTCTTTGAGACTTTGGCCAAGTGCTGGCGTCCCTTCGTGGGAAAGCATTATGATTTGGCCAGACAGATGTGCAATTACTGGGCCAATTTCATCAAGACCGGCAATCCCAACGGCCCGGACGCAGACGGCGCTCCGATGCCGGAGTGGATCCCATACACGGATGAAACGCCCTGCAATATGGTGTTTGGACGCGGCGGCGCGGCGCCGGTGACAGAACCGGAGACGCCGTTTATAGAGTTTTTGATCGATATGACCGCGAAGCATTTCCATGCGGGCAAAGCGCGGTGACGCCCTGCTCGAGTTTTCACGCATCCGTACGGTGCGGACGCGTCTGATCGTAAGCCGTATGGTGAAACGTTAAGGAGACGAAACATGAGAGACAGAGAAAAAGCGAGACAGAGGGCGCACGAGCTGGTGAAGGCCTTTGCTGGATTACGAGGCGTTTGAGATCGTGGACGAAAGCAGCACGCGCAGGCAGGACGCCGCGGCCGATTTGCCAAGAATGTAAATTTTTTTCAAATCCTCTTGTGACAGTACACAGAAGTGTGATAGGATAGGAGGAGAACAGGAGGTAAACGGCTATGGGCAATGTACAGAAGTATCAGATAGACACAAAGGAAAATCTTACGTTTTTAAAAGGGGTTGGCGAAGGAATCCTTAACTTCGGCAAGAGATTTCCATCCCCGGGCGGCTCGTCCTATTATTTGGGAGACGATGGCACGCCATGGACGGACAGGCCCAGGGAGACCTGGGTCACATCCCGCATGGTTCATGTGTACAGCATCGGTCACATGCAGGGCTATGAGGGCTGCGGCGAACTGGCGGACCAGGGTTTAAAGGGTCTTATGGGAGAGCTGCATGACGACGCAAACGGAGGCTGGTACGCGGGACTTAAGGCGGACGGGGGTTATCTCCCGACCAAGCAGTGTTACGCCCACGCGTTCGTGATTCTGGCGGCTACCTCCGCGCTGCTCGCCGGACGGGAAGGCGCCGAGAAGCTTCTTGAGGACGCCTGCGGGATTTATGATGAGAAATTCTGGAACGAGGAGGAGGGCCTGTCCTGCGATACCTGGAATACGGAGTTTACCGAGCTTGACGCATACCGCGGCCTGAACGCCAATATGCACACGGTGGAGGCGTTTCTGGCGGTGGCCGACGCGGTGGGTGATGAGAAGTACCGCGTCCGCGCGGGAAGGATCATCGATCATGTGCTTACCTGGGCGCGGCAGAACGACTGGCGTCTGCCGGAGCATTTCTCCAGCGACTGGGTGGTGAATCTGGAATGCAATAAGGAGAAGCCGGACGATCCGTTCAAGCCTTACGGCGCGACGCCGGGGCACGGAATCGAGTGGGCGCGGCTGATCACGCAGTGGACGGCGTCCACCTATGGTCTGGATTCCGAAAAGAGCGCGAAGTATCTGGACGCGGCGAAGAATCTGTACCGCAGGGCTGTCTCCGACGCATGGAACTGCGACGGGGCGCCGGGCATCGTCTATACGACGGACTGGAACGGCAAGGCAGTCGTCCATGACCGGATGCACTGGACGCTGGCGGAAGCCATCAACACCTCCGCGGTTCTTTACCGGGTCACCGGCGAGGAAGCGTATGCGAAGGATTACGCGGCGTTTATGGAGTATCTGGATACGGTGGTGCTGGATCATGTCAACGGTTCCTGGTTCCATCAGCTGGATGAGAAGAATCAGCTGATGGGTACGGTATGGCCCGGCAAATCCGATCTGTACCATGCGTTCCAGGCGACGCTGATCCCGTACAACGGCCGGATCGGCGTGTCGATCGCGGCGGCTGTGAATTGCGGCAGCCTGTAAAGCTTACTGTAGGATGGCTATGCGGAAACGCATAGCCATTATGCTGGTGCGGGAATGTTTGGGACGAAAGGTTATGTGAGGCAGGGATATGGAGAAAAAGAGATGTGATTGGGCCGCCGGCGAGGGACAGAGGCGTATTTCGGAGGAGTCCCTCCGTTATCATGACACCCGCTGGTGCAAACCGGAGCACCGCGACCGGGAGCTTTTCGCAATGCTGATTCTGGAGGGAATGCAGGCCGGCGTGAGCTGGGATATCATTCTGCGGAAAGAGAAGCATTTCCGCAGGGCGTTCGACGGGTTCGATCCACAGATCGTGGCGGCTTATGACGGGAAGAAGATCGGGGAGCTGATGCAGGACGCCGGGATTATCCGGAACAGGCGGAAGATCGAAGCCGCGGTTACGAATGCGCAGGCGTTTCTTAAGGTGCAGGAGGAATTCGGCAGCTTCGACCGGTATATCTGGGGATTCACAGACGGAAAGGTCATTGACCATCATCTGACCGATAGGAAGAATATGCCCGCGAAGGACGAGCTGTCCGAGCGGGTCAGCAGGGATCTCAAAAAGAGAGGGTTCAAATTCGCGGGGCCGGTGATCATTTATTCTTATCTTCAGGGGATCGGAGTGATCAACGATCACTGGGAATATTGCGATTACAGGTGATTTCCGTCAGTCCGCGAATTTGTTTATGACGGTATGTTTTACAGGGAGAGGGGCATTCTTATGGCAAAAACGATCATGCTCCGGGGGATTTAAGAAAAGGAGAAGAAACGGATGTATTTGAATATCAGGGATTTCGGCGCGGCGGGCGACGGCCGGACCGACGATACGGCCGCGCTGACCGCGGCGATGGACGCGGCCGCGAAGGAGAACGGCACGGTCTATTTCCCGGCGGGAAATTACCGGATCCGTCCGGTTCGGGTGCCGGGACATATCACGCTTCTGGGAAATTCCGCCTGGGGCTACGGGAATCGGAAAGATGAGAATGGCGGTCTGCGTGATCCGCAGACGATGGGGAACACGGTGATTTCGGCGGCCTGCGGCGGCGCGCCGGCCCTGTTTGACATGGATGGCGTCTGCGGCACGCGGATGATTGGCCTGACGCTTGACGGACAGAATCTGGGGGAATGTATGCACGGCGTCTATTCCCGACACCGCGGCACGGAGCAGAATATCTGTTTTGAGGATTGCCGCATTACAAGTTTTACAGGCAGCGGGCTGAAACTGGACTGGGTCTGGGTGTTCGCTGTGCGGAGATGCCTGATTGCGGGAAACGGGCAGTATGGGATCGATCTGGACCGGGGCTACGACGGCTGGGTCATTGATAATCAGATTACCGGCAACCGCCTCTACGGCGTCAACGCGGGGCCCGGCATGGTCTGTTATACCGGCAACCGGATCGAATGGAACCGGGGCGGCGGTATTTACTGCGAGAATACCCGCAACATCAACGTCACGGGCAATTCCTTTGACCATAATTTCGGTCCGGCCGTCTGTTTCCGCAATTCCCGCGGCAGCACCGTCACCGGCAATATGAGCCGCAACGACGGGAGCGAGCGGCAGGGGGATCTAAGCTGCGCGTTCCTTCTGGAGAACTGCGAGGGGATCACGCTTACCGGCAATACGGTCTGGTGCTGGCCGCACAGGGAGCGCAATGAGAAGACGCATGTGCCGGACGGTTCTCCCTGGTACGGCATCGTGGCGCGGAACTTAACGGAATGTGTAATCTCCCAGAATGCGCTGAACCAGGCGGCATCCCGGGAGATATTAAGGGACTATGGCGGCCACAAAAATTCCATTGTGGCGGGAAATGTGGGAAGCACGTTCGCCCTGGACGATACGGATTCACTCGTTGCCGCGAAACAGTTCCCGCAGTAATTCGATCATCTTGTCCAGATCGATGGGTTTGGCCAGATGGCCGTTCATACCGGCCTTCAGGGCCCGCTCGCGGTCTTCCTCAAAGGCGTTCGCGGTCATGGCGATGATGGGAAGGCCGGCCAAAGCCGGATTGTCCAGGGCGCGGATGCGGCGGGTAGCTTCATATCCGTCCATAATCGGCATCTGGATGTCCATCAGAATCAGGTTGTAATAGCCCGGTTCGGACTGGCTGACCATCTCGCAGGCCTGCCTGCCGTTTTCCGCGCATTCGATCAGGAAACCGGCTTCTTTCAGAATTTCGGTTGCAATCTCCCGGTTCAGTTCATTGTCCTCGGCCAAAAGGATGCGTTTGCCCGCGAAGCTTTCCTCCTGCGGAAGCGCGCTTTCCTTCACAGGCATATCCTCCGCGGCGCGTCCCAGGCTGCGCTCCAGAGTGTGGTGCAGGTCGGAGGCAAAGAGCGGCTTGCTGATAAATCCGGTGACGCCGGCCTGGCGGGCTTCCTGCTCGATGTCCGACCAGTCATAGGCGGACATGAGGATGATGGGGGAGTCGTGCCCGACGATTTTGCGGATCTGCTTCACGGTTTCGATGCCGCTCAGTTCCGGCATGGACCAGTCTACGATGTAGACCTCAAAGGGATCGATAAGCTCCACGGCCTCTGTGGTGCGGGCAATGGCCTCGCGGCCGGACAGGGCCCACTCCGCGCGCATTCCGATCTGCCGGAGCATCTTGGACACGCTCTGGCAGCAGATCATATCGTCGTCTACCACGAGTCCCCGAAAGCCCTTCAGCTCCGCGATGGGATCCATCTCCTGATGCGCGGCGGAGAAGCGCAGTTCCAGATTTACGGTGAAGGTGGTGCCTTTCCCCGGCTCGCTCTCCACGCTGATGGTGCCGCCCATCATGTCCACGATATTCTTGGTGATTGCCATGCCGAGGCCGGTACCCTGGATGCCGCTGACCGTGGAGGTCTGTTCCCGGGTAAAGGGATCGAACACCGTCTTGGCAAACTCCGGACTCATGCCGATACCGGTGTCGCTGATCCGGAATTCATAGAGGCCGCGCTCTCTGGAGCGTGACGGCTTCTGGGTAATCCGGACGGCCACTGTGCCGCCCGCGGGAGTGAATTTGATCGCGTTGGAGGTCAGATTCAGAAGAATCTGGTTCAGCCGCAGCTTGTCGCAGTAGACCTCCTCGTCCGTCACATCCACCGTGTCGATGAACAGCTCCATATTTTTGGCGTGAATGTCGGACTGGATGATATTGCGCAGACTCTGCAGGATATCAGCCAGATTCTCCGGCCGTTCGCTGATGGTAACCTTGCCGGACTCGATGCGGCTCATATCGAGCACGTCGTTAATGAGGGAGAGCAGGTGGTTGGACGCCTGGGCGATTTTGGCCAGATAGTCCTGGGCCCGTTCCCTGTTGTCCAGGTGGGTGGTGGTCAGCGCCGTATATCCGATGATGGCGTTCATCGGTGTGCGGATGTCATGGGACATGTTGTTGAGAAATGTGGTCTTGGCCCGGTTGGCGGCGTCCGCCGCCTGAAGGGCGCGGGTCAGCTCCTCCGTCTTTTCCTGCAGTTCGCTGGTGGCCTGGGCAATCTTTTTCTTTAACTGCCGCTGGTTGCGGGTTCGGATTACCAGCATGGCTATCGCGAAGAGCAGCAGAAGAAAGAAGAAAACCGCCAATACGCTGTAGAAGGGGTTCCGGTACAGAAAGGCGGTCAGGCTGACGCTGTCGTCCCGTCCCGCGCTGATCTCGCGGGATTGGATGGCGTCCAGCTCCGCGTCGGTAAAACTGTCAGCTCCTTTGTCCAGGAGGGAGAGCAGATAGCGGCCGCCGTGGACGCTGTTTGCTACGGCGTAAGACAGGGAGGTATCTCCGAAAACGACGGAAGTCAGGCGGTTGCGGACATCCTGCCGGGCGTACTGTTCGGCGGTGTAGGAGTAAAGGATGGCGGTGTCCGCCTGTCCGTCAATCACCGCCTGGACGCACTCCTCCGTATTGGGGAAGCGGATCAGCATATCTTCGCTGTAACGGCTGGCGACCAGCTTGTCGATGGCGTCTGCGCGTTCCAGCACCGCCAGCCGGCTTGTCGTCCCGGTAAAGTCGTCCAGGGTCAGACGGGCGAAGTTGGTATGAAAATAGGGAACCGTGATTTTGTAGCCTTCTTCCTCCGCCAGATAGTAATCGCCGGTGAAGTCCAGCACAATATCCGCCGCCCCCGCCGCGCGGAGGTCATAGTATTCTTTCCGGTCCTTTACCGGGATAAATTCGTAGTTCAGCCCCAGGCGCCGGGCGAGGACATCGAAGATCGCAGGCAGGATGCCCTGGGCCTCGCCGTCCCGGAAATAGCAGTAGGGAACCCGGTCGGGGTTAAAGAGCAGTTTGAGGGGAACGCCCGAGGCGCTGTGTTCTTCCAGAAAAGCCCGCTCACCGGCGTTCATGATAATCGAACCGCCCTGGTCGGTGGAATAATACGTCTCATGAAGGGTATCCCGCCAGTTGGGATCGTGGAGATCCATATCGTTGATCGCGGAGTTGATCCGGTCCATCAGCTCCTTGCGGTCCTTCCTGGTACAGATGTAGAAGGGGCTGGCGTCGAAGGATTCCAGCAGCCATTCATCTTCCAGAAGCCGCAGACTGCCGGTCACAGCGGCGTCCACCGAACCGTTTTGAAGGGCGGCGGTAAGTTCGTCCTGGCCGGCAAAATATACCGGCCGGAAGGAGAAGCCGTGTTCCCCGGCGAACCGCTCGAAATTGGCGTTTTTGGAGTTGCCCTCAAGCATGCCCACGGTGATGCCGTCGTAGGTGGCGTAGTCGCCCTCCACAATATCCTGATTTCCGGCCTTTACGGTAAAAATGGTGGAGTTGACGCCGATGGACTGATCGGAGAAGAGGAATTCCTCCTCCCTCTCCGCTGTTTTGGAGACGGAGGTGACGATGTCCACCTCGCCGCTGCGCAGCATATCCAGCGCCTCGGCATAGGAGCCGTCGTAGCCGATATATTCATAGGACCAGCCGCCGTGAATGGCGAGACGCTGCAGGAATTCGTAGCCATAGCCGCTTCGGCGGCCGTCTTCCTCTATGATGTGATATCCGGAGAAGGCGAAGAAGCCCACGCGGAGAACTTCCGGCTGTTCCGCTGTCATTTCCGCGGCCCACGCGGAGAGACAGGATGAGAGCAGCAGCGCGGCCGCCGCTACAAAGCACAGCAGGCGTTTTCTTTTCATAAAGAGATTCCTCCTAGTTATTTGGAAAACCCCGGTATTTCGGGTAATGGGACCGTACGGTCATGGTCATAGGATGCCGCCTTTTGAATTTGCGCAAAAGCGGAAAAACGGGATGATAGGTTTTCCCTAAGAGTTTACCATCTGACCGTGTCTTTTTCAACCGTTTTGAACGGAAATTGCGGAAGAAAATAGTGAAAAAGTAAATTTCCAAAGGAAGACCGAATAAAACGGCGCTTGCCAAGAGCCGCTTTCTGCTATAGAATAGTACGGAAAGCCCTGCAAGCGGCATTTACAGGTATGTGAGAAACGGACGAAACGGTCGGAAAGAAAGAGGACAGAAGCCATGAATTATTACGAGGAAGCATTGAAACTCCACAGTGAGCACAGAGGAAAGATCGAAGTGGTCAGCAGGGTGAAGCTGGAAAACCGCGATGATTTGAGTATCGCGTATACGCCGGGCGTCGCCGAACCCTGCAAGGAGATTGCCAGGGATAAGAAGAATGTTTTCAAATATACCGCCAAGAGCCATTTGGTCGGCGTCGTCAGCGACGGCACAGCGGTTCTGGGACTTGGCAATATCGGCGCGGAGGCGGCGATTCCGGTTATGGAGGGCAAGGCGATCCTGTTTAAGACCTTTGGGGGCGTGGACGCGTTCCCCATCTGCCTGGACACGCAGGATACCGAGGAGATCATCAAGGCCGTGAAGCAGATTGCCCCCGTGTTCGGCGGCATCAATCTGGAGGACATCGCTTCCCCCAAGTGCTTCGAGGTCGAGAGAAGACTGGAGGAGGAACTGGACATCCCGGTCTTTCACGACGACCAGCACGGGACGGCGATCGTCGTGACGGCGGCCCTTCTCAATGCCCTCAAGGTAGTCGGCAAGCAGATCGGGGATATTCATGTGGTATTGAACGGTCCCGGTTCCGCGGGAACCGCCATCATTAAGATGCTGCTCACCGCGGGCGTGAAGCATATCATTGCCTGTGATGAGAACGGAATTCTCTATAAGGACCGCGGCATCGGCATTGCGGACCACAAGAAGATGCTCTGTGAGATCACGAACCTTGAGGACCGCCGCGGCGGGCTTGCGGAGGCGCTTGAGGGCGCGGACGTTTTTGTGGGCGTGTCGGTCGGCGGCGCCTTAAAACCCGCGATGATCGCAAAGATGAATACGGATCCGATCGTGTTCGCCATGGCGAACCCGGTGCCGGAGATCATGTACGACGAGGCCATGGCGGCGGGCGTCAAGGTCATGGGCACGGGCCGCTCCGATTTTCCGAATCAGATCAACAATGTGCTGGCGTTCCCGGGAATTTTCCGCGGCGCGCTGGACGCGGGGGCCCGCGACATCAACTATGATATGAAGCTTGCGGCGTCCCAGGCCATCGCCGAGCTGGTGGAGCCGGAGAAGCTGTGCGCCGAGTATATTATTCCGTCCGCGCTGGATCCGCGGGTGGCCCCCCACGTGGCGGAGCGTGTCGCCGAGGCCGCGAGAAAGTCCGGGGCAGTGAGAAAGTAAGCTTCGTTACATAGAGAGGAGTCCATGGGAAAGAACCGGCTGCGTCTGTGTTTTGGCCGGTCGAGATAGGCTAAAGTCTGAACACATGCGCCCGGTCTTTTCCTTCATCGCTCCAGTAGCCGTCCTGCATATGATCCAGGTGTTCTTTCGTCCAGAGTCCCGGCGCGCCTCCGGTATGCATGAAGATGGCGCCGTCCTCCGCGCGGATGATGCCGCGCTTCAGCAGGTCGATATATCCGTGGAGCACCTTGCCGGTGTAGCAGGGATCCACGAAAATGGCCTCGGTGCGGGCCAGCAGCTCGATATAGCTTTCCGTGACGGCGTCCGGCTCGTTGTAACCGATGCCGCCGTAACCGCAGCTGCCGGACGGAGCGCTGCCGCCGCAGCTGCCGCAGCCGGCTGAATCGCTGCCGGCGAAGCTGGCGCTGCCGGACGGACTGCTGCCGGCGGCGCCGAAGCCGAATTCCAGATGCAGCTCCTCTTTCCCGCAGGTAAATCCCAATTCAAAATACGAACTCAGTTCATTGATGAAAGCTGCGGTCTCCTCTATCGGCCGAAAGTCCGGCTCGATGGGAATTCCGATCACTTCAAACGGCGCGTGATAGTACTTCGCGCCGGCCCAGAGCCCGGCAAAAGTGCCGGTGGAGCCATAGCCGACCACCAGATATTTGGCCCGGATGCCCTGCGCTTTCATCTGCGCCATGATTTCCGGGACTGCCTGGACATAGCCGGCAGAGCCGATCACGGTCTGGCCGCCTACCGGGACGGACAGGACTTTGTCGCCCCGCGCTTCGTAGTCGGCGATGATCTGCGCGGCGCATTTGTCAAGATATTGCTGCTTTGCCGCGGCCTGCTCCGCGGCCGGGAGCCGGTCTGCGGCGCTTGTGTCCACGAAATAGAGATCGGTTCCCATGAGACGGTCCAGAAGAAGATTGCCGGAGAGATAATCCGGCTTTTGGCCCTTCAGCACCAGGATCGGTTTCAGTCCGTAACGGACCGCCGCGGCTGCGGTAAGACGGCCGTGGTTGGTCTGGACGCCGCCGAAGGTCATAAGCGCCGTGTAGCCGTTTTCGAGGGCGTATTGGATGATATAGTTCAGTTTCCGGGCCTTGTTGCCGCCGAGGGCCAGTCCGGTCATGTCGTCGCGCTTGATGTAGAGGCCGCAGTGGGCCGCGTCAAGTCCCAGCGCCGCCGCAAGACGCGGCATGGGCTCCAGAGGCGTGTCAGTATAGCCGGCAGGAACGGATTTTAAGGATTCGATTTTCATATGTTTTCTCCTGTAAGAATGGGTTTGTTTTTCCTTCTATCTGATTATAAGGGACAGATCCCCGGATTGTCAAAACTTTCTTCATAATTGTCGCGGCTTGTCTTGCTTTTTGACCGTTTTCCGATTATACTTGTCTTAAGCCGGAAAATAACAGGAGGTTGCAAAATGATTGTACCGAAGCATTACGAAGATCTCAGCGTGCTGCATGAGAACACTCTGCCCAACAGGGCATATTATATTCCCGCATCCGTGCGTCAGAAGGATATCGTCATGGAGAGGGAAAGCTCCGACCGCTTCCAGAGTCTGGACGGTATCTGGAAGTTTCAGTATTACGGCAGTATCTATGATCTGCAGGAGGAATTTTACCGGGAGGGTTTTGATACGTCGGGGTACGACGAGATCCCGGTGCCGTCCTGCTGGCAGAACCACGGCTATGACATTCACCAGTATACGAACGTCCGTTATCCGTTTCCGATGGATCCGCCCTATGTGCCGCAGGAGAACCCCTGCGGGGCTTATGTGCGTCATTTCTCCTATGTGAAGGACGCGGCGGCTCCGAGGGCGTATCTGAATTTTGAAGGCGTGGACTCCTGCTACTATGTGTGGCTCAACGGCGTCTATGTGGGCTACAGCCAGGTCTCCCATTCCACCAGCGAGTTTGACGTGACGGACTGCCTGCGGGAGGGCGACAATACGATTGCCGTTCTTGTGCTCAAATGGTGCGACGGCAGCTATATGGAGGATCAGGATAAATTCCGCATGAGCGGAATCTTCCGCAGCGTCTATCTGCTGAAACGGCCGGAATGCGGTATTTTCGACTACTTCGTGACGACTGCGCTTGATTACGGCGATGCGAAAGCCGCCGAGCCGGCGACGGGAGTCCTTGGCGGCGGGTCGGCGCAGGTGCGTGTGCGGATGAATTTCTACGGCGGAAATGTGCCGGTAAAGGCGGTGCTTTGCGATGCGGCCGGAAATGTGATCGCGGAAGGAACTTCTGCGGCGGTAAATGCCGATACCGCGCAGGGAAATGCCGATACCGCGCAGGGAAATGCCGATATCGCGCAGGGAAATGCGGATACTGCGCAGGAAAATGCGGCGGAAGGGGCCGCTCTGGGTCTCGCTGCGGTGAGCGTCTCCACCACATGCGCGGATGAGCTGCCGTACACCGCGGAGCTTACGCTTTCCGTGGCAAATCCCGTGCTCTGGAACCCGGAGGTTCCGTATCTTTATCAGCTGGTTCTGGAAACGGAGGGAGAACTGATCGAGGAGCAGGTGGGAATCCGCGAGGTCGTAATCCGCGATGCCGTGGTCTATTTAAACGGCGTAAATGTCCTGTTCCACGGCACGAACCGCCATGACTCGGATCCGGTGAACGGATTTTCCGTCACGCTGGAGCAGATCCTGACAGACCTGCGGCTGATGAAGGAGCACAACATGAACTGCATCCGCACGAGCCATTATCCCAACCGGCCCCAGTTCTATCAGCTCTGCGACCGCTACGGCTTCCTGCTGATCGACGAGGCGGACAATGAGAGCCACGGCACCAACAATATTTTCATGGATACCACCGAGTGGCAGGAGCGGTGCCGCCGCTGGAGCGCGCCCATCGCGAACAATCCGGTCTATACGGAAGCGACGGTGGACCGCACCCAGAGATGCGTCCATCGGGACAAGAACCGCCCGAGCGTGGTCATCTGGTCCATGGGCAATGAGTGCGGCTTCGGCTGCACCTTCGAGGAGGCCCTGCGCTGGACAAAGGCGTTTGACCCGACGAGACTGACCCATTTTGAGAGTGCCCGCTACGCGGACGGAGACCGGAAGAACGATTATTCGAAGCTGGATCTGTTCAGTCGGATGTACGCCAGCATCGACGAGATGTATACGTATTTTGCCGGGAACCCGGACAAGCCTTTCGTCCAGTGCGAATACAGCCACGCCATGGGCAACGGCCCCGGCGACTTGGAGGATTATTTCCAGGTGTTCCATCAGTATGATGGGGCCTGCGGCGGCTTCGTCTGGGAGTGGTGCGACCACGCTATCGATATGGGAGAGTGGGAGGACGAGCGGTACGCGAATACGAACAAAGCGTCACTGGCGCTTTGGTCGCATGGAAATACAAACGAAGCGTCACTGGCGCCCCGCTCGCATGGAAACCGGACGGGCGGCGCTTCCTATCTGCACCGCCGCACGAAATATGCCTACGGCGGCGACCACGGCGAGTATCCTCACGACAGCAATTTCTGCATGGACGGACTGGTCTATCCGTATAGGAAGCCGCACACGGGGCTTTTAGAGTATAAGAATGTATACCGGCCGGCGCGCGTCGTATCCTTCGATCAGGAGCACAGGACGGCGGTGCTTCACAACTACATGGACTATGTGGATCTGGCGGATTACGTGAAGCTGGTCTATGAGCTGGACTGCGACGGCAAAATTATGGCGGAGGGAAGCCTGCTTCTGCCGCGGATTGCTCCTCACGGGGAGAATTCGGTGACGCTGAGCCTTTTAAATGTCCCGGAGAAAGGAAAATGCTATCTGAGGCTGTTCTATAAGCTGAGAAAAGATATCGGCCTTTTGAAGGCCGGAACGGAGATGGGCTTTGATGAGATCGCCCTTTCTAACGCGGACGGAAGGAACCAGACGGCCGCGGCGCTGCTGGAAGGAAGCGCGGGCATTGAGGGGCCGGCCGCGGCCGGGACGACAGCAGCCGGGACGGCCGCAGATGGGATGACAGCAGCCGGGACGGTCGCCGTCTCCGTCGCTGAGGACGACCGGTATCTCCGCGTCTCCGCCGCTGATTTTACTTATACCTATAACAAGCTGATCGGCGTCTGGGCGGCGATGGAATACCAGGGAAAGCAGCTTCTTGAGCGTCCGATGGAATACAATATCTGGCGCGCGCCGACCGACAACGACCGGAATATCAAGCGCAAATGGTACGAAGCCTGCTACGACAAGGCGCTGTCCAGGGCTTACGGGACCACCTGTGCCGTGGAGGACGACGGTGCGGCGGTGATTTGCACGAAGCTGTCCATTTCCGCCGTTTACATCCAGCGGATGATCAATGTGGACGCAAAGTGGACGGTCCGTCCTGGCGGCAGGATCGACATTCGTCTGCACGGAGAGCGGGATGAGGAATTCCCGATGCTGCCGCGGTTCGGCCTGCGCCTGTTTATGCCGAAGGGGATGCGCTGGATTACCTATTACGGCCTTGGCCCGATGGAGAGTTATATCGATAAATGCCGCGCCAGCCGCCACAGCCGCTTTATGGCTTCGGTGGAGGAGATGCATGAAGACTATATCCGTCCCCAGGAGAACGGCAGCCACTACGATTGCGACTACGTGCAGGCGGCAGGTGCCGGCGTAGAGGTGTCCTTTGCGGGAGAGAAGACATTTTCCTTTAACGCCTCTGTCTACACGCAGGAGGAATTGGCGGCGAAGGCCCACAACTATGAGCTGGAACCGTCCGGCTGCACGGTACTCTGCATCGATTACCGGCAGAACGGCATCGGTTCCAACAGCTGCGGACCGGCGCTTCTTGAGCAGTATCGGCTGGATGAGCCGGAGATTGATTTTGCGGTCAGCATGATCGTAAAGCCGGCGAATTAGACGAAAAGAACTGGGCAGACCGGAGGGAACAAAAGGCACGGCAGGTTCCTTCCGGTCTGCTGCGGATCAAAGCGGCACAGAAACGTGCGAAAGCGGAAACGTGCGAAATCAGAATCGCACAAAATCAGAAACGTGCAAAAACAGAATCGTACAAAAACAGAAATGTGCAAAAACAGAATCGTACAAAATCAGAAACATATAAGACCGGAATCCGGAAGACTATAAAAACGGATTTTGGTGCTTGCAATATCCGAAAAGTGTGGTATAATCATTATTGTCTGAAAGACAATGCGTGTGTAGTTCATTGGTAGAATGTCAGCTTCCCAAGCTGAAGAGGCGGGTTCGATTCCCGTCACGCGCTCGCTAAAAGCCTAGAAAATACTAGGCTTTTTCTTTTTCGTGTTGCATTTCGTGTTGCATACTGTCCATAATCTTCTCAAAGTATTCATCCATTACATCGTCAAAATGAATCCTCTCGTCAGAAAATGTCTGCATATAAGTTCCTTTCATTATCTTGTCCGATGCCCATCCTCCACGTTCCTGCGCATATTTATCCGGAATTCGTAGCAGGGCCATTATAGACGCGTTGAGATGTCGGAGATCATGGAAGGTAATATGTTTCATGCCATTTTGATCCTGCAATGCTATCCATTTGTGGTATAACATATTCCCTGTCATAGGCACCAGAGTATCGCCGTCTACTTTATCGATTAAGTGCTTTATATAGACCGGTATTCTGTGCTTACGGTTTCTTACCTCGTTTTTTGCAAGTTCTTTTCTTACCGACTCTTTGCCAACACGAACCACGACTTCACGAATCATTATGTAACCTCCAGAGATGGATTTTGATTTTGTCAGTCCACGAACTTCTGACATTGAAAAGGATAACCATGCCGCTAGAAGAACTGGAAGTTCTATATCTGTCCCGTGTACTATGCGCAAGACATCAATTGCTGCTGGCAGTTCAACCATGCGAGGCGTTGACGTGGGCAGTTCTATGTCATCAAGGCAGATTCTTTTGGCATATTTTCGTATGACTGGTCGTATTAATCCCCATTCATTTTTCACGCATTTTGCGGAGATCGTTTTTGGCACGTTTTTCCTTCGCTTTAATTGCCGACCGGATTCCATGTTTATAGCTTCTTGCAGGATAACCTCGTCTATATCCTTTAGTTTCATATCCATTATATCTTCAAATCCGTTATTCTGTATGATGCGATAGCCGTTGATAGGTGTAGGAGAGCGGTTGAGTGCAACACGAGTTTCTATATATCTATCTATTGCCTCCTTTACGGTCATATTCCCAAAATCTTTTTCTTTGACTGAACGTGAAATTTCCTTTTCTTTGTGTTCCGCCCAATCCGCTGCCATCTTCTCACACGCGCGTTTTCCCTGAAGGCCTAGAATATCACACGTGAATGATTTATAGATCCGCTTGTCTTTCGTGGTTCCGTCCGGCAGTTTGATTTTTTCCGTGTGCGAGTAGACCTTGCAATTCCAGCTACCAGAGGGAAGTTTCCTTGCTTTCATTCGTTTTTCCTCCTGATTCGTAAAATTAGGTATAAAAAATACACCCCTTGCGAAATCAGGCTCCGGATGCTATAATATCATTGTCCGTGGTATTATTCGGGACCCGATTCCGCAATAGTATCTATGCAAGCCGTTCCTGTTGGCTTATAAAATACCCCGCGAAAATACCGAAACCCCTTGAAAAGTCATCCCGGATGTGTTATATTGAGAATTGAAAAGGGAAAGCCACAGAAGCGGCTACCCTCAACAATGGCAAGTTACACCGTTATAAACGGCGAGCCGTCACTATTGCGAGTAGTGGCGGCTCATTTCTTTCCCTTGAAGATTGTATAGCACAATCCAATAAGGGCAATGATAAAGATACAAAACTGGAATAGATCCGAGTATGTAACATTCATCCGCTCGCCCTCCTTTCTTTCGTCTGGAGGGTTAGCCCCTCCGATAAAATCAGAGGGTAGCCGCCTTTTGCTCTGTGGTTTCCCATGCCGTTAATATAACACATTTTCC
>CANRHU010000007.1 GCA_947630485.1 uncultured Lachnospiraceae bacterium | reverse complement strand
TACATATTCTGCGTCAATATTGCTGTCATCAACGATTGCAACCCGATAGGCCATGTGTTCACCTTCTTCCATTAGGAGAGCGCTGAATCAATCCCCGTGCGCAGATTTAATCTGTCCTTCCTTAGATTTATCACCATAAAAAGCGGAATAATTATAGCACCAAAGTGTGAATATTTCCATACTCTTGTTGCGTAAAGTAAAAAGCGGTGGCATTTTTATGATGCATTCCCGCTGATTTTTTAGCGTTCCCACTCGTCTTTCATTTTCTGTTTCTCTTTTGATAAAAGAGAAAATGGGTGCGCCGCGAAATGTGACGCATCCATCTCCCTCGGAAGCTCTCGCGGCTCTGTCCGAAGATCACAGGGAGGTATTGTTCTTCTCCGCGGTCCGACTGTACAGCAGTGACAGGATTGATGAAATGCGGGGCAGACGGACAGAAACATCCGCAAGGTGCGGAACACGGCTTTACGAAAAATACATAAGAAAATCCTCCCGGTACTCAGGCAGCGGCTTTAAGAAAATAACGGACGCCTATCATGCCGCCCACAACCTGACATTGCGGCGATTACAAATGATTCCGTAACTTCTGCCGGAAATCTGATTACCAAGCTGAAGAAAGCAGGGCTGATTGAAGCGGTCGGCGGGTACGGCAAGGGAAAATACGCTTTCAAGAATCCTGACAGATAAAACAACTGCCCGCTATCAGCAAAGGCCGATAACGGGCAGTTTGTCAGGCATATACAAGTTCAGACAAAACGATTTCCTCCGCACGATTGCGGATGCTGTTCATCCGGCAGTCTCGCCTGCCGGCTCGGTCGGTTCGCAGCTTGAGCGCCACTGGCGCTCGCTCACCCCACTTCATTTGATCGACAGCTTTGAGTGTCTCCGTCACATTATTCTTAACATGATTCGGGAGACCAGCGGCGACAACTATGAGGCGGCGCGGTCTATCAATCAACAGCTCACGTTTGAACATTGCTCCGCCTTTTTCAAAAAGCGGAGGCTGGATTTCGGCCCTCAGTAGATGCGGACGCTCCACATGATCGGTGAGGACGGGACGTTTACAAATCTGGCGTTCCTATTATCTGAACAATGCACCCACACGGTCAAACTGGCGGTTTTTGAAGGAAGCCAAAAAACTGTTTTCAAGGACTGTACCGAGTTGTCAGGCTACCTAATCTTAACTACGCAAAAGAGAACGGCAGCAAAAACGAGAAAGCCTGTCGTCCTCTGACAAGCGTCTCAAAGAAGGAAGAACGTGTCGAAACTGTTGTCAGCCTGTGCCGAAAAAACGGTTTTATTGTCCGAAAAGATATTGAACAAACTCTGCACGTTTCTCAGGCAACAGCAATTTTGCTTCTGCGTGAAATGGTTGCAGACGGCCTTTCATTAAAAATAAAGCAGGCGTGTGGTATCGTGTATGGTTTTCCTTATGTCGATGCGGAAACTCAAGGTGAAAGATAAGTTGACAAAATTCTCCGTATGCGATATTATTTTCAAAGTAGATATTGAAATATATTAATTATTAATTTGAACGTGGTGAAGATAAATGGCATCTGTACTTATTATTGGGAAAACGGATATATTCGGCGACGGAGAAATGGAAAGCCTTGCCGCTGATAATATTGTAGTAGTTGCCGGACATGATGTCAAATATAAAGGAAAGGTTCGCGGAATACACACATATCATATTCTTCCGACAGACGAAAATTTCTCCCAGCTTTTTAACGCCTATACATTCGACGCGGTCTGGTATGTCAGCGGGTATGTCGATTTCTGCGACGGCGTTTTCGGCGAGGAAGAGCTTTTGGGGTGCGCGCTTAATGTCTCTGCCGAGTCGCGGGTCGGGAAATTTATCTTCCTGTCTTCGGTCTGTTCCCGGAATTGTATGGCCGGGTACAACGCCGCGGAGGCCGGTTTAGGCCGTTATTCGGATACGGTCTCTTTTCGGATATCACAGCTGGAGAGTCTGGCGCTTTTCGAGGCGGAAAAGACGGGAATGAAAGTCGTAACGGTCCGCCTTCCTTATGTTGCGGGAAGGGTGAACGATACGAATTTTTTGGGCGGCGTTTTTCGCCGGGCGGTAAAGGGCGAAGAGGTGGTATTTCCGTACGACCGCGAGGACAGGATCGATTTTATCTCGCTTCGGGATCTTGCGGATCTTCTTATTCAGATAACGGAAGAAACAGACGACGATACGGCGTTTTACACGGCTGTAAGCGGCTATATCCATACATATGGAGATTTTGAGAAGTTCCTTCTCGATATTTTCCCGAATGTGAAAGTTGAATATAAAAATGCAGCCTGCGATATTCTCTGGCCGGATTACCCGACAGAGCTTCGTAGACGTTACGGTTTTATTCCCATGGACGATGTAAGCGGTTCGCTGAGGGAATATTACGAGTTTTTTGTAAAAGAGGTTGAGGCGCCGCGGGGGGGTACGTCAGGCGTATCCTGAAAAAGCTCAGCAGCGGTATTTTTAAGTATGTTGAATGGATCCTTCTTTTTCTTCTGACAGAATTTATAGCTCAGTATACTTCGGATTCCGTATATTTCAAATTTGCGGATATACGTCTTGCCTATATTATAATCATGGGCACTGTTCACGGCATGAAAATGGGAATAATTTCCGCTCTTCTTGAAGGGGTTGTGCTTGTAGCGAAGTACATAGACCTCGGAATGAGCGGTACTTTGCTGTTCTATAATATCGAGAACTGGATACCGTTTGTAATTTATCTGATGGCGGGTTCCATTCCCGGATATGTCAGGGATAAGGCGGCGGAGGATCTGTCCTTTGCCAAAAACGAATATGAGCTGCTGCGCGATAAATATTTGTTCCTGAGCAGCGCTTATTACGGCGCGCTGCAGAATAAAGGAGAATTCAAACGTCAGATCCTGGGGTTCAAGGACAGCTTCGGCAAGATCTTCGAAGCGGTTCAGAAGCTGGACGACGAACTGCCCCAGAGCATCTTCCTTGACGGACTTGAGGTATTGGAGGATATCCTTGAGAACCGCAACGTCGCGATCTATACCGTCGATTCGGAACAGCGCTTCGGAAGGCTTGTCACCTGTTCCGGAAATCTGCTTTCCAGACTGGCGGTATCGATCCGTCTTGCGGAGTACCCGGAAATGTACAGGACTGTAAAAGAAGGAAAAGTATACAAAAATATCGGGCTTGAACCGGATATGCCCATGTATGCCTGCGGCGTCCTGCAGTCCGGGGAGGTAGTTCTTTTGGTCGTTCTGTGGGATGCCGGCAGCGATCAGTACGGCACGCATTATACAAACATTTTCCAGATCCTCTGCGGCCTGGTCCAGACGTCCTTCCTGCGCGCGCTTGAATACGAGGAGCTGCGTTACAGCCAGCTGGTCGTTCCGGGCACGAAAGTGATGGTGCCGAAACACTTCAATCAGATAATAGCGATTCAGGAAGAACTCCGGCAGAAAGGCGCGGCGGAATATATGCTTCTCAGGTTTGAAGAACGCGATCCGGTCAGGATCAGCGAGACGCTTTCGGGGATCATCCGCGCCAGCGATTCGCTGGGGCAGGGCGGAGACGGCAGACTGTATCTGCTGCTGACGCAGGTTACCGACAGGAATTTTGATATTGTCGGGCAGCGTCTGGGACAGAGGGAGATCCGTTATGAAATCGTGGAGAAGGTGGACGAGCCATGAATCTGTCTGTTTTTCTTCTTGTGCATACGGCTGTATGCGTGCTTGCTTACATACTCTCGAAGGCAGAGATCCTGAAATGCAGCCGCTTTTCGGTCTGGCTTGCCTTTCTGGTGCCGGTGTGGGGATTTGTCTGTATGGTAATCCTTGAGGTTCGAAGCCGCGTCAGTACGGAAGCCCCCCGCGAGGTGGATGTGGAGCGGATGGCCGCGAATGATGAAGTTCACCGCAGTATACTTATGGATGAGGATACCGTGGCGGATACCGTTGTTCCGCTTGAGGAAGCGCTCCTTATCAATGATGTTTCGACCCGGCGCGAGCTGATGATGGACGTCATGTATGCCGACCCGGGAGATTATGTATCGCAGCTTCAGGCGGCGCGAATGAACGACGATACGGAAGTCGTTCACTACGCCGTGACGGCCCTGGTTGAACTTCAGAAGGAATATGATCTTGAATTTCAGCGTTTGGAGAGGGTGCTCGCCCTGGATCCCGACGATGATCAGGCGCTCGGGGAGATCATTTCCCTGACGGAGAGATATCTCTTAAGCGGCCTGCCGGAAGGCGGCGCGCGCGATATCCAGCTGGTCAATTACACCGATCATCTGGCGAAAAGACTTGCCAAAGCGGAGTCGGTCGTATTGCGCGCGAAAAAGGCGGAAGCGGATCTGAAGCTGGGCAGGTATGACAGCGCGGACGAGGGGATCGCCCGTATGCTGGAACTGTGGCCGCGGGATGAGAGAGGCTATCTTTTGCTTATCAAGTATTACGCTCTTGTGAAAGACAGGGCCGGAATAGAAGAGACGCTGGAAAAGATCCGGAGAAACAACGTCTACCTTTCTCCCTCCGGACGAAACCAGGTCGGATTCTGGACAAAGGAGTCTGAGGATTCAGACCGAAAGGCGGCGATCTGATGCAAAACTCTACGGCGGCCGCTAAGCGGCCCGGAGGTCAGCGAAGGTTTTATTTCATACGTATGCAGATCATATTTCTGCAGTTTATCCTGCTTGTCGCGGCCCTTTACGCGGTACAGAAGGGGATTTCCTATCACCCGCGTAAGGCGGAACTGACGGTGGCCGACGAATCGATGTTTGAGGCGGCGGATCATCTTGAGCAGCAGCCGGAATGCGCTTTGATCTGGCAGAGTGATCTGACCGGAGAGGAAGGCCGGAAGCTCATGGCGGACGTATTGTCGCAGATGAAGGTGCCGTATATCGAGTGTCCGGCCGAAGGGATCCGGGCCGAAGACTTTGAAGGCTGTAAGTCGGTGGTTCTTGCCGTTTCGGATCTTGCGTCGATGGGCGAGACGGCCATGGATCTGATGGATTGGCTTGAGAACGGCGGACATCTGATGCTTGCGGTTATGCCGTCAAAAGGCGGCTTTTTGGATATGATATCCGATAAACTCGGGATAGTCGGCATGTCTGATACGGCTTCTGTCGTCAGAAAGCTGAGGTTCCCCAGAGAGTTTATGATCGGCGACCAGGTTTTTCCGATTCAGATCACGGATCCGTACGAGTCTTCGATAGATGTTCTTCTGGACAGCACCTGCGAGGTCTATATCGAGTCGGACGACGAGGCGGCCATACCGCTGGTCTGGCGCCGCAGGACCGGGAAAGGGACCGTATCCGTTTCCAACCTTGGTTTTATGGATAAGATTTACCGCGGCTTTTACGGTTCCGTGTACAGCCTTCTGGGGGACGGCTTCGCGTGGCCGGTGATCAATGGTTCGACCTTTTATATTGATGATTTTCCGGCGCCGGTGCCTCAGGGGGAGGGCGAATATATTACGCGCGATTACAATATGAATGCCCGCGATTTTATGACGCAGATCTGGTGGCCGGATATTGTGGAGCTGGGGGAGAAATATAAAATACCCTTTACCGGGCTTGTCATCGAGCAGTATTCCGACGATGTAAAACAGCCGCTGCCGGCCAATGAGGATGTCAGCCGGTTCCATTATTTCGGGAAAAGCCTTCTGGATATGGGAGGAGAGATCGGCTTCCACGGTTATAACCATATGCCGCTGGTACTGGAGAATTTTGATTATTACGGAGAGTACGACGAGTATACTCCGTGGGCTAGTATGGGGGATATGGAGGCGAGTATTACGGAGCTCAACCGGTTCTGCGCATCCCTGTTTCCGAATGAGCAGTTTCAGGTCTATGTCCCGCCTTCCAATATTCTGTCCGATGAAGGCAGAAGAATGCTTAAGGAAAAGTATCCGCAAATCAAGGTGATTGCGAGCACCTATATGCCGGATACGGCCGCGTATGCGCAGGAATTTGAAGTTGCGGAAGATGGAATGATCGAGACGCCGCGGGTAATCTCCGGTTATATTATGAGTGATTTCGTCTATCTTTCCGCGCTGTCGGAGCTGACCTTTCGATATGTGAACACGCATTTTCAGCATCCGGACGACGTTCTTGACGAAGACAGAGGAGCGGATCTCGGATGGGCCGAGATGTACAGCCGTCTGAGCACATATGTGGAACGTCTTTACACGGCGGTTCCCGATATACGGAATCTTACCGGTATCGAGCTCGCGGCGGCGGTACAGCGCTACGACGAGCTGGAGGTCGCCCAAGATATCGCGGACGGAGTGATGCATATCCGGCTCGGCGGATTCGTGGACGAGGCTTTTCTGCTGATCCGGTTTAATGACTGCAGCCCGGCCGCGGCGGAGGGCGGCAGGATCGAAAAAATACAGGACGGGCTCTGGCTCCTGGAGGCGGACAGCCCGGAGATCCGTATAACGCTTGAGTAAGCGGCGGCAGCCGCGGACGAGGAGGGGCGTAAAGTGCGTATCTGTGTAATTTTGGAAGGCTCGTATCCGTATGTTACGGGAGGCGTTTCATCGTGGATGCATCAATACATACAGGCGATGAGCCAGCATGAGTTTGTGATCTGGGCGATCGGCGCCAATTCCGAAGACCGGGGCAAGTTCAAATATAAGCTGCCGGACAACGTGGCAGAGGTGAAAGAAATCTTCTTAAATGACGCGCTGACGCACAGCTTTAAGAACAGCAGATACAAATTCAGCAAGGAGGAGCATGAACAGCTTTGCGAATTTATAAGGTGCGGCAATCCGGACTGGGATACGCTGTTCAGGATCTATCATGACGCCAGGGTTTCGCCTATCGCGTTTCTGACCAGCAGCAGCTTCCTTGAGATCCTTACGGAAATATGCCGGGAAGAGTATCCGTATACCGCTTTCTCCGACCTTTTCCATACCATAAGGTCGATGATGCTCCCCGTGCTTTATACGATTCAATCCGAGGTCCCCAAAGCGGACGTCTATCACGCCATTGCGACAGGCTATGCGGGGATACTTGCGAGATTGGGAAGCTATAAATATAAGGTTCCTTATCTGCTGACGGAGCACGGCATCTACACCCGTGAGCGTGAGGAAGAGATCATCCGCGCGAAGTGGGTGCTGCCTGCGTTTAAGCGGTTCTGGGTCCGGTTTTTCTATATGCTTTCCGCGGGCGCGTACGCCCGTGCGACGATGATAACCAGTCTGTTCGAGCGTGCAAGGCTTCTGCAGATCGGGATGGGATGCGATCCGGATAAGTGCCGTTATATTGTTAATGGCATCCACTACGACCGCTTTTGCAATATTCCGTACAAAAAACCGGATGGCTGGGTCGATATCGGCGCGGTGCTGAGAATCGCTCCGATCAAGGATGTAAAAACCCTGATTTACGCTTTTGCGGACTTAAAGACCCGCATATCCAACGTCCGTCTTCATGTATGCGGTCCGGTGGACGATCAGGAATACGCGCAGGAGTGCGGCGATCTGGTAAAGCAGCTCAAGGTGAACGATATCCTGTTTCCCGGAACCGTGAATGTTCTGGAGAAAATGCAGGAGTTCGATTTCACGATCCTTACCAGCATCTCAGAAGGAATGCCGCTGTCCGTGCTGGAGTCGTTTGCCGCGGGCCGGCCGTGTGTGACTACGGACGTGGGCTGCTGCAAGGATCTGATCAACGGCATGGGCGGGGACAGTCTCGGCGCCGCCGGACTCTGCGTGCCGCCGATCCATCGCGAAGCGATCAGCGGGGCTATGGAGTATCTCTGCACGCACCCCGAGGAACGGATCCGGATGGGGGAGATAGGCAAAGAGCGCGTCCGCCGGTATTTTCTGCACAGCGACATGATCCGGCATTATGAGGAAGTTTATGAGGAGGTCTTGACCAGATGGCAGGCATCGGTTTCAGCTTAAAACGGTTGTTTTCCCAAAAAGGCGTTTTCGCTCTCTGCAGAGCCTACGGTTACGCCGGAGTCATCTGCGCGGGGCCTATGATCCTCGGAGTGATCCTGCTTACGGGAATGGCGCTGGTCGCGCGTCTTGCGGGCATAGATTCCCATGACCGGGAGCTTATGAACTCCATGCTGACATACAGTCTTCTCTGGTCGCTGACGGTGACCAGCTGGTTTAACATGGTTGTGACCCGCTATACTTCGGATATGCTCTATGAGGAAAAACCGAACAGGGTCATGCCGTCGTTTTACGGCAGTCTTGTGATCATGCTGACGGCCGGCGCCGTGCTGTACGGTATTTTCCTCCATTTTTCAGGCGTAAAGCTGGTATATCAGTTTGAGTGCCTTTGGTTTTCCCTGATCCTTATGGTGGTCTGGACGGAAACGATCTACCTTACCGCGATTAAAGACTATAAAGGGATCGTGCTGGCCTTTGCGATCTCCCTGATGATCGGTTTTATTATTGCGCTGATCCTCGTCCTGCTTGGTCACGCCTCGATCACGACGCTGATGCTTTGCGTTATTATTGCCTATGGAATTCTTATGGCGTGGTATTATAAACTGCTCCTTGATTATTTTCCGGTCTGCGAGGGAAGCAAATTCAGTTTCCTCCGCTGGGCCGATAAATACAGGAGCCTTTCGCTGGTAGGGGGATTTGTAAACATCGGCCTTTTCGCCCATCTTGTCATCATGTACTTCGGACCGCTCGGCGTTCAGGTCGAGGGACTGTTTTACGGAGCGCCTGCGCATGATGTGCCTTCGCTGCTGGCGTTTTTCTCGATTCTGCTGACGACGATCAATTTCGTAACGTCGGTCGAAGTGCGCTTTTATCCTAAATACCGCAATTATTACAGCCTTTTCAACGACAACGGTTCGATCAACGATATTGAGCAGGCCAACACCGAGATGATAAGCGTGCTGCAGCAGGAGCTTGGTTATGCGGGGCAGAAGCAGTTTGTCTGTACGGTGCTGTTTGTCGTTTTCGGGACACTTTTTATGGAAAGCACTTCCATGGGCTTCGGGGATCTGTCGATCGGGATCTTCCGGTTCCAGTGCGCCGGATACGGCGTATACGCGATCGCGAACTCGATGATGCTGATACTCCTCTACTTTCAGGATTATTTTGGGGCGCTTCTCGGAACATTCGCGTTTGCGGCAGTGAGCGTCGCGGGAACGGTTTTTTCGATACTGCGGCTTCCGGTTACCCTGTACGGCGTCGGTTTTCTGGCCGGAGGACTCCTGTTTTACGTGGTCGTCTGGGTCAGGCTGGAGTGGTATATCCGGCGGCTGCCGTATTATCTTCTGTGCCGGCAGGCGGTTGTGCCAGGGCTTGACAAAGGTCTGTTTGTCGCTCTTTGCGACTGGCTGGACAGAAGGCAGGAACGGCTTGCCGACGGGAAACAGCGCAAACTTGATCGGAAGGCGGATAGGCTTCGTAAAAAGGAGGCGGTTTGCAAATGAAAGTCCGGATAAGATGGGCGACGCTTTTGCTTACGGGTGTCATGCTTTTGACTGCCGGGTGTACCGCGGCGGAGGAAGCGCAGGCACCGGGAAGCGGGCTTGCGGCGAGAGAGGCGCAGGCACCGGGAAATGAGCTTCTGGCGGAGAAAGCGCAGACGCGGGAAAACGGGCTTCCGGCGGAGAAAGCGCAGGAAGGCGCAGCGTCAGAGAGAGAGGCGCAGGCACCGGTCGGCACATCCGAATCGGAGGATGGTCTCCGGGACGGAGAGGTGGCCGGGAAAGCTCCCGTATCCGCTGACGGTCCGCTGAGGGAAGATAAAAGCGTATACTCCGACAGATCCGAACAGAATGAGGTCGTGACGATGTACCTGACCGTCCGCGAGGGGAATGCAGAGGATTGCACTGACCATACATGGACAGAGGTCAATACTTACCCTACCGAATATTATACTAAGCTTGGGATCGACCGGTATGCCTGCGAAGCAATCCTGCAGGTCGGCGATGAGAACGGGCCGGTCGAGGGAGAATTTGGCTATGGCGAAACGGTTCCGAACGCGACGGTTAAAGTCAGAGGACAGACGTCGTCTCGGAATACTCAAAAGAACTATAAAATACGGATCAAAGACGGAAAGGGTACATATAAAGACCTGCAGACCATTCCGCTCAACAAGATGTATGCCGACAGGATCCGTTTTCGAAATAAGCTGGCTTTTGATTTGATGCAGCAGGTTCCGCAGATGACGGCGATCCGAACGCAGTTCGTGCATCTTTATGTCAAGGACGAGACGGAGGGAGGAAGCGGGGAGTTCGAGGATTACGGTCTCTATACGAGAATGGAGCAGATGAACCGCCGGTGGTTGGAAAGCAGAGGGCTTGACAAAAACGGTCAGCTCTACAAGATAAACACCATATTCGAGTGGTACGCCTATGAACCGCTTATGAGTCTTTACGGAAGTCCTGAATACAGCGACGAGGATTTTGAATATTATCTGGAAGTAAAAGGGGATACGGATAACAGCAAACTGCGGGAAGTTCTGACGGCGGTAAATGATTATACGGTTCCGATTGAGGAGGTTGTTGAAAAATATTTTGATGTTGAAAATATCAGCTATTTTCTGGCGTTCCATACACTCATTGGAAACACGGATGTAGGAGCGAGAAACGGTTATTTGTACAGTCCGCTCAATTCGGAGAAGTGGTACATTCTCAGCTGGGATTGTGACGGCAGCTTTAAAAGAACCGAAAATGAACTGGAAGACAACTCGAATGGCAGCTCCTGGGAACGCAATATAACAAAATTCCTGGGCGTTGTACTATACAATCGCTTTTTGCGGGTGCCGGAATACCGCGACCGGGTATATGCGGCGATGACGGATCTTATGGAGAATTACCTGACGGAAGAGATTGTACGCGAAAAGGTAGAAACCTATAAACCGATCATCTCCCAGTTTGTCACACAGGGACCGGATTCGCTGCGTTGGGGAAGCGACATGGACAGGTTTAATACTGTCTGCGATTCCATATATGGTGAGATCCAAAAAAATTACGACGAATATCCGGAAGAGATTGCGAAGCCGTGGCCGTTTTTTGCCGGAATGCCGGAATCCGTGGACGGAAGGCTGAAAATGAACTGGGATGCATCTTATGATATTAACGGTGAGGAAATAACGTACACCTGCATACTTGCAAGAGATGCCGGGTTTACCGATATTATCGCGCAGGAGGCGGATCTTCGTGTTCCGGAGGTCTATTTTGACGTGGAGCTTCGGGCAGGAACTTATTTCCTGAGAGTGTTTGCGAAAAACGAGTCGGGATATACGCAGGACTGCTTCGATTATTACGATTCGAAAGATCCGGATATCGACGGAAGACTGTATGGCTGCAAGTGTTTTTCCGTGAACAGAGACGGAACGTTTACTGAGTATATCAACGAGGAATAAGGGAGGTGAGGTCATGAAAAGAGTTTTCTCTGCGCTCCGGGCGGCGCTTATCGTGCTGGCGGTGCTCGGACTTGCCGGATGCAGTGAGATCCCGGAAGCGCCTCTGCTTTTGAAGCCGGATGAGACTTATGAAAAGGAGCCTGTCGGCGGTTATGAATTCCGCGATTCGGATTCCATTTACGACGGCGCCGGAGGGATCGTCACCATGTACCTGACGGTCGGCAAGGGATCGGCCGCGGAAAACGCCGCCCATACCTGGGAGGAGGTAAACGCGCATCCGGTCAGCTGGTATGAAGACCGCGGAATTGAGCCGTACAGCTGCGACGCGCTTCTGCAGGTCGGAGATGAAGTGGGGCCGCTTGCCGGGGAGTTCGGTTACGGGGAACTGACGGCGAACGCAACGGTCCGTCTGCGGGGGAAGGGTGCGTCGGAGCACCCCCAGAAGAGCTACCGGATTGAGATTAAAAGCGGCAGGGGAAACTGGGAAAATATGAAGGTCGTGGCTCTGAACAAGCATTTTGCCGATCCGCTGCGCTACCGCAATAAGCTCGCCTATGACCTGATGGCGGATATTCCGGAAATGTTCAGCGCCAGGACATGGTTCGTACATCTTTACGTTAAGGACCGGTCTGAGGGAGAGGACGGCCTGTTCGTCGATTACGGGCTCTACACGGCAGTGGAGCCGATCAATAAGAAGTACTTCCGAAACCGGGAGCTGGATGCCGGGGGAAATCTTTACAAAGCGGAAAATTTCGACTGGCGGCCGCATTCCGATATTCTGATGCCGGCGACTTCCGTGGAGTTTGATCAGAAGGCGTTTGAGGAGCTGCTTGAGATAAAGGGCGATGTGGATCATACGAAGCTTTTAAATATGCTTGCGGCGATTGACGACGAGACGATTCCGATCGCGGACACGGTCAGAAAATATTTTGACAGAGATAATCTCTACTACTGGATGGCGTTTCATATTCTGATGGGCAATCGGGACATTGAGACCGGCAATTACTATCTTTACAGCCCCCAGGGGGACGACCGGTTCTATTTCATAAGCTGGGACAACGACAAACTGCTGCCCGAAACCTATGAAAAGCTGCGGGACGGGAATTGGAGCGCGGCCTGGAACCACGGGATCTTCACCTTTATCAGCGGGCGGCTGTATGAACGGATGCTCAAAGACGATACATGCCGCAATGCGCTTTCCGCGGCTGTAGACGACATGCGGGAAAGCTACCTGACCGATGAGGCGATCTCTGAAAAAGCGGAGGCATACAGAGGCCTGATCAAAGATATCGTTTTCAGCAGGCCGGACTCGGTCTACGAGCGGGTATCCGCGTCAAGCTTTGATATTCTTACGGAAGCGCTGACCGCCGAGGTGGAGAGCAACTACGAAGCTTTTAAGAGAAGCCTTTCAGAGCCGTGGCCGTTTAATATTCTGGAGCCGGAGACAAAGGACGGCCGGATCACGTTTGGCTGGGAGGAAGCCTATCTCTACGGAGGAAGCCCGGTGTATACCGTTAAACTGGCGGAGACTCCGAATTTTGAAACGTGCATATTCAGCCGTTCCGGATATGAAAGTACGGAGTACAGCCGGGCTATGCTTCCTGCGGGACAGTATTTTCTTTACGTCAGCGCGGACGATGGAAACGGATATTCGCAGGAAGCCAGTCAGTACTATATCACGGAGACGGATCAGACGGTCTTCGGAACGCTGTGCTTCTATGTCCTGGAGGACGGTACGCTTGCAGTCAACGAGTATTATGAGGAGTGATCGCGATGGAAAGTGAGAGAATTGCCGGTGCGCAGCCCCGCCTGAAATTTCGGAACGAATGGAAGTACCTGATCTCCGAACCGGAGGCGTATCTGCTGAAAGGACGTCTTTCCAGCGTCATGTCCCATGACCCGCACGCGAAGGACGGAAAATATATGATCAGGAGCCTGTATTTTGACGATGTCTGGGACTCTTCCTACAATGAGAAGATGATGGGGGTCGAGGAGCGCAGCAAATGGCGGATCCGCTGCTACGAATGTTCGGATTCATCGATCAAGCTGGAGCGGAAAATGAAACGGGGAAACTACATTCACAAAGATTCCGCGTCGATAACCCGCCGGGAAACCTATGATGTGATCAACGGGCAGATTGACTTTCTGCTGCATCATTCCGCGCCTCTTTGCCGCGAGTTCTATTTTGACTGCAGGGCGAAGCTGATGCGGCCCAAGGTCATTGTAGATTATGACCGGGAACCGTTCATTTATAATGAGGGGGATGTCCGGATCACGTTTGACAGCAATGTCCGGGCGGCCGTGGGCGGCTTTGACATATTCGACGCGTCTTTGCCGACGCTCGAGGCGCTGGAGCCAGGAAAGCTTGTCCTGGAAGTCAAGTTTACCGAGTTTCTGCCGGCCCACATACATAAACTTCTGCCGCTGAACGGTCATGAATTCACCGCGGTCAGTAAATATACGCTTTGTTATGAACGGGCGTACCATCTGACCGATCCGCTGGCCGGGATTATAAAATCAAACTGGAGGAACAGGATATGAAGATTAACGATTACTTTAAGAAGTCTGTACTTGAGGAATTCCTCACAGGGCAGGGCATTACGGCGGACTTTGTGGTCTCGGCGGTCATCGCAATGCTGCTGGCAGTCCTTTTGGGGATGCTGATCTACAAGGTCTACAGCCATTATTACGGCGGAGTGGTGTTTTCCAGTTCGTTTGCGACGACTCTTGTCGGCATGACGGTTCTGACAGCGGTTCTGACGATCGCGATCAGCAGCAACGTGATCATCTCCCTTGGTATGGTCGGCGCCCTGTCCATCGTCCGGTACAGAACGGCCATCAAGGATCCGATGGATCTGTTTTATATCTTCTGGGCGATTTCCGTCGGAATAACGCTTGGCGCGGGGCTGTATGTTCTCGCGGTCGCCACGTTTCCGGTGATCGTTTTTGTGGTTCATGTATTTTACCACCGGCGGAAACGCGGAGTCATATATATCCTTGTGGCCCACTATACCGGGGAACGCACGGGCGACGAGATCCAGCGCTGCCTCGGCAAGATGAAATTCCAGCTTAAATCCAGAACCATCCGTTCCGGGGCGGCGGAAGTCACTTATGAGGTTCTCTGCAGGGACAATAACGCGGCTTTTCTTGAAAAGATCGAGGCGCTTGAGGGAGTCGGCGACGCTACGCTGATCCAGTATAATGGAGAATATCATGGGTAAAAAAAGAAAACGCGAGTCGATTATTCCGTATATTTTGATTCTCGCCCTGGGAATCGTGATCATAATGCTTTTGCTGGCGATGATACCCTACCGGTACGGCTTAAACATTTCGGTGGATCTGGAGAGTTCCGATATCGCTCTTGATAACCCCCTGACCGGCTACGCCCCCTGGGGGAGTAATGAGGAGGAGTGTGAGGACAGCCGGCTTGTCTTTATTCGGTTGAAGTGGTCCGAGTGGGAACCCGAACAGGATTTCTACGACATCGAGGCCCTTGAGGAAAGGTATCACATTCAGCGCTGGAAGGCAGAGCATAAAAACGCCGTGCTGCGGTTCGTATGCGACAATCCTGGGGACGAAGTCCATATGGATATCCCTGCGTGGCTCTACGCGGCCACGAGAGACGGCGCGTATTATGACTGCGATTACGGAAAAGGATACTGTCCCAACTACGCGAACAAATATTTCCGTGAACGCCATGCCGCCGCGATCCGGGCCCTGGCGAATTACTGCAATCAAGACGGTTTTGTAGCGTATGTGGAGCTGGGGAGCCTCGGACATTGGGGAGAATGGCATACGAATGTTTCGCAGGGCGTGCCGCCGCTGCCGGACGCGGATATCTGCAATGAATATATTCTCGATTATTCGGACAATTTCCTCAACGCAAAGCTTCTTACCCGCCGGAATTACGAGATCGCGGTCGAGGGAGGTCTGGGAATTTATAACGATATGACCGGCGACTGGAATGATACGGAGGAATGGCTTGAATGGACGAGGTCCGGGGGAAGCTATGAGACGGACGGCGATCCGCTTGTGTTCAAGCCGGTTGAGAAGTTCTGGGAAATCGCTCCTGTAGGCGGAGAGATCGGCGGAAGCATTTCCGATGAGGATCTGTTCGGACGCTGGTTTTCGGTGATGAACGATTGTGTCACGAGCGCGCATATGACGTTCCTGGGGCCGGGGTGTCCGACCGGGGAACTGAAGGACGGAGAGGCCGCGCGGTCTTTGCGGGAGTCTATGGGGTACCGGTATTATGTTTCGAACCTTAAGACAGAATACTCGTTTGCCGACGAGAATCTGGCGGTTACCCTGACCTGGGGCAATGTCGGCCTGGCGCCGATCTACTGGGACTGGCCGGTGACCATGTATGTTTATGACCGTCAGGGGAAAATGATGTACTGGGAACAGGTAGACCTGAATCTGTGCGAACTGGTTCCGGGAAAGAAAACAGAGACGGTATCGCATATCCCGTTTAACGACTACATTCGGCAGGGTTACAGCATAGGGATTGGCATAACCTCGCCGGAGGGGGACGCGCAGGCGCTCCTGGCCATGGATACGGAAATGATCGACGGGGTGCAGATTCTTTATACATATGGTATGGATTAAGTTTCATCTCTTGTGTTTCCTAAGGCAGAAAGGTCAATGACAGATGATCAATTGAGAACGGTCCCGCAAGCTGCCCCCCTGGTTGTCTGCTGCCCTTTGTCAGTATTTGTTCCGATACTGTTTTATTTGGAAGCTGCCCGAGGGCGTCCTGCATATTTTCATGGCTGTATGGCAAACTATAGGAGACGACTATCATTTGCAGAGGTGCGGCTATGAAGGAAAATCAGGAAGCGAAGAAGACGGAGAAGGAGACCGGGCAGAAGGAAGACGAAAAGCTTGAGGAGTATGAAAAGCTGGAGGAATACGGCCAGATGACGCTGGAGGGCGGGGGCCGCAGGCAGAAAATCCATCTGCTGTCGATCATTGGCGAGGTGGAGGGACATGAGAATTCGCCGGGCAGCAGCAAAACGACCAAATACGATCATGTGCTGCCGAGCCTGGCGGCGATTGAGGACAATGAGGAAGTGGAGGGGCTTCTGGTTCTTTTGAACACGTCGGGCGGCGACGTGGACGCGGGGCTCGCGATCGCGGAGATGATCGCTTCCCTGAGCGTTCCGACAGTCTCCCTGGTTCTCGGCGGGAGTCATTCCATCGGCGTGCCGCTCGCGGTGTCCACGGATTATTCGTTCATTGTACCTACGGGAACCATGATGATTCATCCGGTGCGCATGAGCGGCATGGTCATCGGCGCGGCCCAGACCTATGAGTACTTCGAGATGATTCAGGACCGGATTCTGAGCTTTATCACGGAACACTCCGCCATCGGCTATGACCAGGTGAAGAGCCTGATGTTAAATACAAAGATGCTGACGCGGGATCTGGGAACCGTCCTGGTGGGCCGGGAGGCAGTGGAGCAGGGGCTCATCAATGAAGTCGGCGGCATCCGGGAGGCGCTCGCGAAGCTGCACCGGATGATCGGGGAGCGCGGCGCGGGCCGCTGAAAGGATGTCGGAGGACGGAAATACAAACGGAGCGTCACTGGCGTTCTGTTTGCATGGAAATAGAAAATATGCGGCGGTTTCCGCCGCTTTTTTTGACGGCGTTTTTCATGCCGGAACCATCGGAGTGCCAGGAAGCGTCCGCAGGCGGGTTGCGCTTGCAATTTTCTTCCATCTTTTGTATACTATACTTCGACGGGTAATGGTAAGGAGGCAGACGGAACGTGGCGGAAAAGACGAATCGAAAAAAGAATACAGGCGGCGGGAAGAAGACGGCGCAGACGAAGGCGAAGTCCGGCGGGCGCAGAGCGCCGGAACCGGAGCCGGAAGACAGCTTCCTTCCGGAGGAGATATCCATACTTGCGGCGTTTGCGGCGGCGGTGCTTCTGTTTCTGAGCAATTTCCGGCTTTGCGGAAGCCTTGGGGAGATTCTGCGCTCCGTGCAGCTGGGCGTGTTTGGCATGATCGGGTTTGGCGCGCCGATTCTGCTGTTCGTGGGGACATGCTTTGTGCTCGCGAACCGGGGAAGCGTCCTGGCGCGCGTAAAACTGATCGCCGTGGTTGTGGGCGTGCCTGTCCTGTGCGGTCTGGCTGAGCTGGTTTTCGGGGGCGGATACGTGAAAGGGCAGAAGCTCGGGGAGATCTATGCGCGCAGCGCGGCGAGCGGCATGGGCGGCGGCGCGCTGGGCGGTATCCTGGTGATGGGCATCGGCTCCGTGCTGGGGACGATCGGCGCCTATCTCGTGCTGATTGCGCTGCTCGTCATCTGCGGCGTCTGCATCACGGAGAAGTCCGTGGTTTCCGTAGTGAAACGCGGCGGAGACCGCGCATATCAGTATGCGAAGGAGGACGCGGACCGCAGGAGAGTGGTCCGGGAGGAGAAGAAGGAAGAGCGCAGGCGGCTGCGGGAAGAACAGAAGGTGCGCGGCGTGAATCTGAATTCCACGAAGCTGGAGGAGCCTTCCCGCGGGTATGCAAAAGACGCTTTGGACGGGGAGGACGCCCGGGAAGAACCGCAGACAGACGGAAGGAAGGCGTGGGAGAAATCAGGACCGGACGGAAAGGACGCCTGGGACGAGGCCGTGCCGTCTGAGGACGAAGGCTGGGAGGAGCCGGAGTATGCGGCGGCGGAATCATCCGCGGCCGGCGACGCCGACATGAATGCTTATATACGGAGAGAAACGTACGGGCCGGAAGGAAGTTACGGCAGAGGCGCGAAGACTGCCGGTGAGAGTGCGGGGAGAGGACCGCGCCGCGTCGATCACGGCGGTATGCGGGAATTCGATCCGGAGATCGGCAATCAGGGCTTTATGGATGAGCTTTTGCCTGACGCCTATAAGAACCGGGAGCGAAGGGACGGCAGCCGTGCGGACGTATTTACCGGCAATATCACGCGTCCGCCGGTCTATGTGGATCCGGACGACGATACGGTGCCGTTTGATACGGATGCGGTGCCAGCGGGGGCTGTGTCCGGCATGGAATTTTCCGCGGCGGAGAGCGCGGAGGACGTTATTGACGGGGAGAAAGAGGCATGGCCCGCGGCGCCGGACAGAGCGGCGGGCGGTTTGCCGCAGGCCGGACGGCTGGATTCACTGGATTCGGCAGAATGGGAAGAGATCGGCACGGAAGATCAGGAAGACATGCTTCGGGCGCCGCGCGATCAGCGGACGCTGGGGGAGATGGAGGTCGTGGACGGCAGCCTGACGATGGAAGAGGGCAGCAGGCGGGTGGTCACCTCCACAGGAAAGATTATCGAGAGCGATACGGAGGCGCTGCAGAAGAAGCTGGAGAGCCGCCGGCAGGAGGCGCGCGAGGAGAGATTCGCCGGAGCGGACGCGGAGGCGGCCCGCTCGCTGGGCCGCGCAGGCGGAGCGCAGTCGGCAGCCCGCGGCGGCGGAGCGCAGACCGCACAGACGGCGATGCGCGGCGGAGCGCAGGCCGCGCAGACGGCGGAGCGCGGGGCAGCGCGGGAGGGTTCCGCGTCTGCGCCGAAGCCGGTTGTGAAGAAGGAATATGTATTTCCGCCTCTCAGTCTCTTAAACCGGGGAACGGGCAGCGGTTCGTCCCAGTCGGATAAGGAGTACCGGGAGACGGCGATCAAGCTGCAGCAGACGCTGCGGGATTTCGGCGTGGGCGTGACGGTGACCAACGTCAGCTGCGGCCCGTCCGTGACCCGTTATGAGCTCCATCCGGAGCAGGGCGTCAAGGTCAGCCGGATCGTGGGCCTGGCCGACGATATCAAGCTGAGCCTGGCGGCGGCCGACATCCGCATCGAGGCGCCGATTCCCGGCAAATCCGCCGTGGGCATCGAGGTGCCGAATAAGGAGAAAAATGCGGTTTATCTGCGGGAGCTTCTGGAGTCGGAGGAGTTTAAAAAGAGCCAGTCGAAGCTGACGTTCGCGGTAGGCAAGGACATCGGCGGACAGGTGGTCGTCACGGATATCGCCAAGATGCCCCATCTGCTGATCGCCGGTTCCACCGGCTCCGGCAAATCGGTTTGCATTAATACGCTGATTATGAGTATTATTTATAAGGCGGATCCGGAGGATGTGAAGCTGATCATGGTGGATCCGAAGGTGGTGGAATTAAGCTCCTACAACGGAATTCCTCATCTGCTGATTCCGGTGGTGACCGACCCGAAGAAGGCGTCCGGGGCCCTGAACTGGGCGGTGGCGGAGATGGACGACCGCTATAAGAAATTTGCGGCGACCGGCGTCCGCGATTTAAAGGGATATAACGCAAAGGTAGAGGCGATTGAGGATATTGAGGATGAGAACAAGCCGGCGAAGCTGCCGCAGATCGTCATCATTATCGACGAGCTGGCGGATCTGATGATGGTGGCGCCGGGCGAGGTGGAGGATTCCATCTGCCGTCTGGCCCAGCTGGCCCGCGCGGCCGGCATTCATCTGGTTATCGCGACCCAGAGGCCGTCAGTCAACGTCATTACGGGCCTGATCAAGGCCAACGTGCCGTCGAGAATCGCGTTCGCCGTATCGTCCGGCGTGGATTCCAGGACGATCCTCGACATGGTCGGGGCGGAAAAGCTGCTCGGAAAGGGCGATATGCTTTTCTATCCGGCAGGAATGCCCAAGCCCCAGCGCGTGCAGGGCGCTCTGGTATCCGATTCCGAGGTGTCGAAGGTGGTTGATTTCTTAAAGAGCCAGGATATGGGAACGGCGTACAGCGCGGAGATTGAAAATCAGATCGCCGCTCCGGCAGCGGACGGCGGTTCTGACGGAAAAAACGATAGGGACGAGTATTTTGCCCAGGCGGGCCGTTTCATTATCGAGAAGGACAAGGCGACCGTCGGTATGCTGCAGCGGATGTACAAGATCGGCTTCAACCGTGCGGCGCGGATCATGGATCAGCTGGCGGAGGCCGGCGTCGTGGGCGAGGGCGAAGGCACCAAGCCGAGGAAGGTGCTGATGACGCCGGAGGAATTCGAGGCCCTGTTAAACGGATAAGGTTACCCAACACATGTTTTCACACATAGCAAGGAGGAATATTCACACATGAAAACAGACATTCAGATTGCGCAGGAAGCGGCTATGCTGCCCATCCGCGAGGTGGCGGCAAACTATGGGATCGCCGAGGACGACCTGGAGCTTTACGGGAAGTATAAGGCGAAACTGACGGACGAACTCTGGGAGCAGGTGAAGGACCGCCCGGACGGGAAGCTGGTTCTGGTGACCGCGATCAACCCGACTCCCGCGGGAGAGGGCAAGACGACCACCAGTATCGGACTGGCTGACGCGTTAAACCGTCTTGGAAAGAAGACCATGCTGGCTCTGCGCGAACCGTCCCTTGGGCCGTGCTTCGGCATCAAAGGCGGCGCGGCCGGCGGCGGCTATGCCCAGGTGGTGCCGATGGAGGATTTGAATCTCCATTTCACGGGTGATTTTCATGCGATCACATCCGCCAATAACCTTCTGGCGGCGCTTCTCGACAACCATATCCATCAGGGCAACGCTTTAGGGATCGACACCCGGCAGGTGCTCTGGAAACGCTGCCTGGATATGAACGACCGGGCCCTGCGCAATATCGTCATCGGCCTTGGAGCGAAGGCGGACGGCTTCGTGCGGGAGGATCATTTCATCATCACCGTGGCGTCGGAGATCATGGCGATTTTGTGCCTGGCGGACAGTATGGAGGATCTGAAAGCGCGCCTTGGCCGCGTCATCGTGGCCTACAACTATGCCGGCGAGCCGGTGACGGCGAAGGATCTGAACGCGGTGGGCGCCATGGCGGCGCTCCTTAAGGACGCGATCAAGCCGAATCTGATTCAGACGCTGGAGCACAACGGCGCGATGGTTCACGGCGGACCGTTTGCCAATATCGCCCACGGCTGCAACAGCGTCAGGGCCACGAAGACGGCGCTCAAGCTGGCGGACATCGTGGTGACGGAGGCCGGCTTCGGCGCGGATCTGGGCGCTGAGAAGTTTCTGGATATCAAGTGCCGCATGGCGGGACTGAAGCCGGACGCGGTGGTGCTCGTGGCGACGGTGCGGGCGCTGAAATACAACGGCGGCGTGCCGAAGACGGAGCTTGGCACGGAGAATCTGGAGGCGCTTAAGAAGGGCATCGTGAACCTGGAAAAGCACATTGAGAACATTCAGAAATACGGCGTTCCGGTCGTCGTGACATTGAATTCCTTCCTGACCGACACGGAGGCGGAGTATGAGTTCATCCGCGGTTTCTGCGAGAAGAGGGGCTGCGAATTCGCCCTGTCCGAGGTCTGGGCCAAGGGCGGCGCAGGCGGCGAAGCCCTGGCGTCGAAGGTCATTGAGACGCTTCAGACGAAGGAGAGTCATTACCATCCGCTGTACGGCGACGAGCTGAGCCTGGCGGAGAAGATCGAGACCGTGGCGAAGGAAATTTACGGAGCAGACGGCGTGGATTACGCTCCGGCCGCCGCGAAGGCGCTGAAGCAGATCGAGGCGATGGGCTTCGGGCGTATGCCGGTCTGCATGGCCAAGACGCAGTATTCCCTGTCTGACGATCAGAATAAGCTGGGACGCCCCACGGGCTTCCGCATCAATGTCCGGGACGTCTACGTGTCGGCGGGCGCGGGCTTCGTGGTAGCCATCACAGGCGCGATCATGACGATGCCGGGGCTTCCGAAGAAGCCGGCGGCAGACAATATCGATGTGAATGAGGAAGGCAAAATCGTAGGACTTTTCTAAAAATTGCAGAATATTTGAATGGCGGAGGTTGACATGAAAGTAGCGGACGGTTTGGCCGGTTTGAACTATCAGGTGCTGATGGGAGAAGAGGACGCCGAGGTATCGGAGGTGGTTTACGATTCCCGCAGGGCGGCGCCGGGAGCGGTGTTTGTCTGTATGGTGGGAACGAAGGTTGATTCCCACAGGTTCATTCCCCAGGTGCTTGAGAAGGGCACGCGGGTATTCGTGGTGGAGAGAGAGCCGGACGCGGAGACGATGCGTCTTCTGCGTACAAACCGGACGCAGGAGGAAGCGCCGGTCACGGTGATCCGCGTTGAAAACGCCCGCTCCGCGCTTGCGCATCTGTCGGCGGCCCGTTTCGGGTATCCGGCCCGGAAAATGACCTGTATCGGCGTCACGGGAACCAAAGGCAAAACCACGACGACTTATATGATCAAGGCGATCCTGGAGGCGGCCGGCCGGAAGGTAGGTCTGATTGGGACCGCGGGGGCCGTTATCGGCGAACATACATACCCTACGGCCAACACGACGCCGGAATCGTATGAGCTGCAGCGATATTTCGCCCAGATGGCGGAGGAGGGCTGCGAGTATATGATTATGGAGGTGTCCTCCCAGGGGCTTAAGATGCACCGGGTGGACGCGATCGATTTCGATTACGGCCTATTTACCAATATCTCCAATGACCATATCGGACCGAACGAGCACGCGGATTTCGGAGAATATCTGTATTATAAGTCCCAGATGCTGAATCTCTGCCGCGTCGGGCTGATCAACCGGGACGACGAGCACTACGCGCAGATCGTGCAGCAGGTGGAGGAAAATATGGCGGCCTACGGCGAGCCGGAGGACGAGACAGGCGGGCGCGGAGGCGCTTTGACGAAGGGATATGCGTGCTATACTTACGCCCTGGATACGGAAGCGGATTTTATGGCAAATGATATCCATTATGTCTCGGAACCGGACTTCGTCGGGCTGGATTTTCATGTGAGCGGCAGATACGGCCTTGAGATGCGGGTGAATATCCCCGGCCGCTTTAACGTCTACAACGCCCTGGCGGCCGTGGCGGTCTGCAGCTTTTTCGATCTTCCGAAGGAGAAGGTCCGCCATGCCCTGGAACACCTTTCTGTGAACGGCCGCATGGAGATCGTGCATACGTCCGAACGCTGTACGGTTCTTGTGGATTACGCCCACAATGCGGTCAGCATGGAGAGCCTGCTTCTGACGCTGCGGGACTACCGCCCGAAGCGCCTGGTCTGCGTGTTCGGCTGCGGCGGCAACCGTTCGAAGGACCGGCGCTATTCCATGGGGGAGATCGGGGGACGTCTGGCGGATTTGTGTATCCTGACGGCGGATAATTCCCGGTTCGAGAAGGTGGAGGATATCCTGGCGGATATCCGGAGCAGTATCGAGAAGACGGGCGGCGCTTTTCTGGAGATTCCGGATCGGCGCGAGGCGATTACGTACAGCATTGTGAATGCCCGGCCGGGCGACATGATCGCCGTCATCGGCAAGGGACACGAGGATTATCAGGAAATTAACGGCGTGCGGTATCCGTTTTCGGACCGGCAGGTCATTGAGGAAGTGATCGGGAAGCTTTCAGCGGAGGAGTAATGGCAGAGCATGTACGCCAACGTTATCATTGACATTTCTCATGAGAAAGTGGATCGGGCGTTCCAGTACCGGATCCCGGAGGCTCTATCCGGCCGGATTGCGGTGGGCGTCCAGGTGCGCGTTCCTTTTGGCGCGGGCGACCACGAGAGGAAAGGCTACGTGGTGGAGATCACGGACCGGGCGCAGTGGAATACGGAGCAGATCAAAGAAATCGCTGGGGTTGTATCCGGAAGCGTGACGGGACAGTCCCAGCTGATTCAGCTTGCCTGGTGGATGAAGGAGAGGTACGGCTCTACAATGAACCAGGCCTTAAAGACGGTGCTTCCCGTGAAGCAGAAGGTCCGGAAGAAGGAGAACCGCGTTTTGGTGTGCCTGCTTCCGGACGCGCAGCTGCGGGAAGCCGTCGCGGAGGCGGCCCGGAAAAAGTACCGGGCAAGGGAGCGGCTTCTCAGGGCGTTTCTGGAGACCCCTCAGATTCCCTATGCGATTGCGGTGCGGCAGATGAACCTGACGGCGGCGACGTTAAAGCCGCTTCTGGAAAATAAAACGCTGGCGGTCGAGGCGCATACCGTCGAGCGCAGCCCGGTGGAGGCGCTCCGGAAGGGCGGCGCGGAGCCGTCCCGCCTGGCGCTTAACGCGCGGCAGCAGGCCATTGCGGATGATTTTGCCGCCCGCTATGACCGGGGAGACCGCCAGACCTCCCTGCTCTACGGCGTGACCGGGAGCGGCAAGACGGAGGTGTACATGGAGATGATCGACCATGTGCTTAAGAAAGGGCGGGAGGCCATCGTTCTGATCCCGGAGATCGCGCTGACGTACCAGACCGTGCTTCGGTTCTACAAAAGGTTCGGCGATCTGGTGTCGGTCGTCAATTCCAGGCTGTCGGCCGGCGAGCGCTACGATCAGTTTGAACGCGCATACAGCGGCGAGGTGCGGGTCATGATCGGCCCCCGCTCCGCGCTGTTTACACCTTTTTCGAATCTCGGCCTGATCGTCATCGACGAGGAGCATGAGGGCGCGTACAAGAGCGAGCTGTCGCCCCGGTATCATGCCAGGGAAGTGGCGGAACAGCGGGCGCGGATGAGTGACGCCGCGCTGGTACTCGGCTCGGCGACGCCGTCCCTGGAAGCGTACTCGCGCGCGCTTGCGGGAGGCAGCCGTCTTTACAGGCTTACCGGGCGCGCGAAGGCGGGCAGCCATATGGCGGAGGTGAAGGTGGTGGATCTGCGGGAGGAGCTGCGGGCGGGCAACAAGTCCATTTTCAGCCGTGAGCTTAAGGCGGCCATGGAGCAGGAACTCGCGGACGGCCGTCAGATCATGCTCTTTTTGAACCGCAGGGGATATTCGAATTTCGTCTCCTGCCGCAGCTGCGGACAGGCGGTCAAATGTCCCCACTGCGACGTGACGCTGACGCTTCACAGAAACGGCCGCCTGGTCTGCCATTACTGCGGTTATCAGACAGCGGCCCCGAAGAGCTGTCCGTCCTGCGGTTCTCCTTATATCGCGGGATTCGGCACCGGAACCCAGAAGATCGAGTCCATGGCCCGGGAAATGTTTCCCTCGGCGCGGATTCTGCGGATGGATCTGGATACCACTTCGAAAAAGGGCGGGCATGAGGAGATTCTGGCGTCCTTTGCGGAGGGGGAAGCGGATATCCTTGTGGGCACGCAGATGATCGTGAAGGGGCATGATTTTCCGAACGTGACGCTGGTGGGTATCCTGGCGGCGGATCTGTCGCTTTATTCCTCGGATTTCCGGTGCGGGGAGCGGACGTTCCAGCTTCTGACCCAGGCGGCGGGCCGGGCCGGAAGGGATGAGGCGCCGGGAAGGGTGATTATCCAGACCTACAGCCCCGGACATTATGCCGTCGAGTGTGCGGCCAGGCAGGATTACGAGACGTTTTACCGAAAAGAGATGGCCTACCGGCAGGTGCTTCGTTACCCGCCGCTTTGCGCGCTTTTGTCGGTGCTTGTCTCGTCGAGGGATGAGCGCGTACTGGATGAGGCCGTGTCGCAGCTGAACCGCTGGACGCTTAAAATGCCCGAGGCGGCGCGGATTCAGCTGATCGGGCCGGCGGAGGCCCCCATTTACAAAGTTAATGATATCTACAGAAAAATTTTATATATGAAACAGGAAAACTATGATATACTAATACGGATAAAGAACCGTCTGGAGATCCTGAGCGGACAGGCGGAATGGTTTTCCCATGTGATGATGCAGTTTGATTTTGCGTAGACGGGAAGGGCGGCCAGGCCCAAGGAGGATAAGCTATGGCGATCAGGAATATCCGGACCATAGGAGACGAGATTCTGACGAAAGAGTGCAAGCCGGTGAAGTTTATGACTCCCCGGATTGCGATTCTCATAGAGGATATGTTTGAGACGATGTACGCGCAGGAGGGAGCCGGACTCGCGGCGCCCCAGGTAGGCATCTTAAAGCAGGTGGTGGTCATCGATGTGGATGACGGAAATCAGTATGTCCTGATCAATCCGGAGATCATTTCCACGGAGGGGAGCCAGACCGGCAACGAGGGATGCCTGAGCGTGCCCGGCAAGTTCGGCATTGTGACCAGGCCGGAGAAGGTGAAGGTGAAGGCCTTCGACGAGCACATGAAGCCGTATGAGCTGGAGGCGGAGGGGCTTCTGGCCCGCTGTATCTGCCACGAGTGCGACCATCTTCACGGCGCGCTCTACGTGGATCTGGCGGAGGACGGCCTCCACGATAATTCCGAACTTGCGGATGCGGAGGAGGAAAAGGAGGACGCATGAGGATTGTATTTATGGGGACGCCGGATTTCGCGGTGCCCGTTCTCTCGGCGGTTGCGGATGCCGGCCATACGGTCGTTGGCGTGGTGACCCAGCCGGACAGGCCGAAGGGCCGCGGCGGAGCGGTGCTCATGACGCCGGTGAAGCAGAAGGCGCTTGCGCTCGGCTTTACCGTCTATCAGCCGCAGAAGGTGCGGGAGCCGGAATTTGTGGAGCTTCTGCGGGGGCTTGCGGCGGACGTCTTCGTGGTGGCGGCTTTCGGGCAGATTCTGCCGAAGTCGGTGCTTGAGCTTCCGCGGCTGGGCTGCGTGAACGTCCACTCGTCGCTGCTTCCGAAGTATCGGGGCGCGGCGCCGATCCAGTGGGCGATCATCGACGGCGAGCGGGAGACCGGCGTGACCACGATGCTGATGAACGAGGGGCTGGATACCGGCGATATGCTGGAGCAGGCGGCGGTTCCCATCGAACCGGACGATACCGGCGGCAGCCTTCATGATAAATTGAGCGCGCTGGGGGCGGAGCTGATCGTCTCCACCCTGCGGAAGCTTGAAAACGGCACCGCGGTGCGGACTCCCCAGACCGACGAGGGTACGTGCTATGCGAAGATGCTTACGAAGACGATGGGCGATATCGACTGGACGATGGACGCGGAGGCAATCGAGCGGCTGGTCCGGGGACTGAGCCCGTGGCCCGGCACCTATACCGGCTGGAACGGCAGGACGTTAAAGATCTGGAAGGCGCAGATTGTGCCGGACGGGGACGGAGAGGATTTCGTGTCGGACGGAGCCGCGTCCTGCGGCCGGGATGTTTCCGCTTCCGGATCGGACGCATCCTGCGGAGAGGAGTTTTTCACTTCCGGGCCGGGCAGAGCCTTCGGCCGGGAGGCTTCCGCTTCCGGGCCGGGCAGAGTCTGCGGCCAGGTGGTTCTGGCCGATAAGAACCGGCTGTATGTGAGATGCGGGAAGGGTTTGCTCTCGCTTACGGAGCTTCAGCCGGAGGGAAAGAAGCGGATGGAGACGGCCGCGTTTCTGCGCGGGTATCCCGTGGAGACGGGAACCGTGTTTGTGAGAAGCCGCGAAGCGGAGTGAAGGGAATCCGCGTAAAGGAGCCGAAAGGCGAGGCGGAGCCGGCCTGCGCAGGGAGACTGCGGGACGCGGCGGAGCCCGTCCGGGGAAGAGACCCACGGGCGGCAGATGGAAAGGGGCGAATGATATGCCATACGGATATGGATATGGTTATGGGATGGGTTACGGAGGTATGTATTACGGTTTTGACTGGACGATTCTTCTGGTGCTGATCGGCGCGGCGCTGTCCATGTGGGCGTCCGCCCGCGTCAACGGTACGTTTCAGAAATATTCTTCCGTCCGCAGCATGACCGGCATGACCGGCGCGGAGGCGGCGAAGAGACTTTTAAATTCCCAGGGAATCTTTGACGTGACGATCCGGCACGTATCCGGGAAGCTGACGGACCACTATGATCCGAGGACGAAGACGCTGAATCTGTCCGACGTGGTCTACGGCTCGACGTCGGTGGCGGCTATCGGGGTTGCGGCCCACGAGTGCGGCCACGCGATGCAGGACAATGAGGGCTATATGCCTCTGCGGCTGCGCGCGGCCATTGTCCCCGTGGTGAATTTCGGGAGCATGCTCTCCTGGCCGATCATTCTGATCGGGCTGCTGATCGGCGGCGCGGGAAGCACCATTGTCAATATCGGAATCTGGATGTTCGTGCTGGTAGTGCTGTTTCAGCTGATTACGCTGCCGGTGGAGTTCAACGCGTCCGCCCGCGCGGTGCGGCTTCTGGACAGCATGGGAATTCTGCACGGCGAGGAAGTGGGGCAAACCCGGAAGGTTTTGGGAAGCGCGGCGCTGACCTACGTGGCCGCGGCCGCCACCGCGATTCTGCAGCTTCTGCGGCTGATCATCCTGTTCGGAGGAAGACGGCGTGACAATTAAGCGGAACACGCCCCGGGAGCTGGCCCTGGATATGCTTTTGGAGATTTTGGAGCACGGGGCGCTGAGCCATGTTGTTCTCGGTCAGGCCCTTGCCAAGTACCAGTACCTGGAGAAGCAGGACCGGGCCCTGATCACGAGGATCGTGGAGGGAACGCTGGAATACCGGATTCAGATCGATTACGTGATCGGCCTGTATTCCCGCACGGAGCTTAAGAATATGAAGCCGTTCATCCGCACGCTTCTGCGGATGTCGGTTTATCAGATCCTTTATATGGACCGGATCCCGGATTCGGCCGTCTGCAATGAGGCGGTGAAGCTGGCAGAAAAGCGCCGGTTCGGGGGACTGAAAGGCTTTGTCAACGGCGTTTTGCGCAGCATTGCGCGCGGGAAGGACACGCTTGCGTGGCCGGATGATTCCGTGCGCTATTCCATGCCTCGGTGGCTGATCGATCTGTGGACGGACGCCTACGGGGAGGAGACCGCGCGGAAGATGCTCGAAGCGCTTCTCGCGGAGAGGCCTCTCAGTGTCCGCTGCAATCTGGACCGGGCGTCGAAGGAGGAGATCATCGGCTCTCTCAGCGCCCAGGGCGTGACGGTGTCCGGGCAGATCTGCGCGGACGATATGCTGCTGCTGGGCAATATCGATTACCCGGAACGTCTGGAGGTATTTCGGAAAGGTTTTGTCGCGGCGCAGGATCTGAGTTCTGCCTGCGTGGCGAAGGCGGCCGGCCTTAAGGCCGGCGATGTGATTTTGGATGTGTGCGGCGCGCCGGGCGGAAAGGCGATTCACGCGGCTTCCCTTCTGCGGCGGCTTGCGGCGGAAAGTCCGGATTCGGCATCTGCCGAACCGGCAAAAGGACGGGCCGTCGCCCGCGCCGATACCGCGGCCGGCGATCTGTCGGAAAGCGGAACCGGTCATGTCTGTGTCCGCGATATCAGCGCCCGTAAGGTCGGCCTGATCCGGGAGAATATCGCGCGCTGCGGTTATGAGGATATCGTCACGGCCGAGATTTGGGATGCGCTGGATTTTGACGAAAGCATGGAGGAGAAGGCAGATGTCGTATTTGCGGATCTGCCTTGTTCCGGTCTCGGCGTCATCGGCCGCAAACCGGACATCAAGGAGCGCGTCCGGCCGGCGGATATCCGGGAGCTGGCGGCTCTTCAGCGGGAGATTCTGTCCGTCGTGTGGCGCTATGTAAAACCGGGCGGCGTTCTGGTCTACAGTACCTGCACCACGGCGCCGGCTGAGAACATACAGAATATGACATGGTTTCTTTCCCGGTATCCTTTTGAGCCGGCGGACATTTCCGGCCGGCTGGAAAGCGGGCTGTTTTCTGAAACCATGAGGAACGGATATGCGCAGTTCCTTCCGGGAATCCATCCCTGTGACGGCTTCTTTCTTGCCGTTATGCGGAGAAAGGCTGCGCGTTAAATGAGCGGGGAGCCCGCCGCCCTCGGCGCGGCGGACGGAGTGCGGGATATGGACAGAATCGATATCAAATCCCTGACCCTTGAGGAACTGACGGGGCAGGTGAAGGCCATGGGACTGCCGGCCTACCGGGCCGGACAGATCTATCAGTGGCTGCATGAAAAGCAGGCGGCATCGTTCGGTGAGATGAGCAATCTTCCTCTGCCGCTTCGGACGCAGCTTGGCGGGCAGTATGAACTGGCCGCCTTAAAGCAGGCGGATGTCAGAATTTCCGCCATTGACGGAACCCGCAAATACTTATTTGCCCTGTCGGACGGCAATGTGATCGAGAGCGTGCTGATGCGGTATCACTACGGCAATTCGGTCTGCATTTCTTCCCAGGTCGGCTGCCGCATGGGCTGCCGTTTCTGCGCTTCCACGCTGGATGGGCTGGAGCGGAATCTGAGACCCTCGGAGATGCTGGACCAGATTTATCGGATCGGGCAGGATACAGGCGAGCGCGTTTCCCACGTCGTGGTTATGGGAAGCGGCGAGCCGCTTGATAATTATGACAATCTCCTCCGCTTTATCCGGATTCTGTCCGGGGAGAAGGGGCTTTGCGTCGGCCAGCGGAACATCACGGTGTCCACCTGCGGCCTGGTGCCGCAGATGCTTAGGCTGGCGGAAGAGCGCCTGCAGATTACGCTGGCGCTGTCGCTCCACGCGGCCAGCGACGAAACGAGGCGGAGGCTGATGCCCGTTGCCAACCGCTATCCGCTGCGGGAGGTTCTTGACGCCTGTAAGGTCTATTTTGAGAAGACGGGACGGAGGATGACCTTCGAGTACAGTCTGGTCCGCGGCGTCAATGACAGCCCGGACGAGGCGCAGGCGCTTGCGCGGCTTTTAAAGGACCAGCATGGACATGTGAATCTGATTCCCGTCAATCCCATTCAGGAGCGCGATTATGTCCAGTCGGGACGGGAAGCGGTGGAGGCGTTTAAAAACCATCTTGAAAAAAACGGAATTAATGTTACTATAAGAAGGGAAATGGGCCGCGATATCCAAGGAGCCTGCGGCCAGCTGCGGAGAAGCTATATCAGGGAGAAGGAGGATAAGGATGATTGACTATGCGCGTACGGATGTAGGCAGAGTCAGGGCCCATAATCAGGACTATCTCTATTCTTCGTCGTCTCCAATCGGGGATCTGGAGAATTTGTATCTGGTAGCGGATGGAATGGGAGGACATAAGGCGGGGGATTTTGCGTCCAGGTTTCTCGTGGAGTGCATGATCGATTATTTACAGATGGAGAGCGCTCCGGGCCCGGAGGAACTGTTCCGCGACGGCATCCGCTGCGCCAATGAACAGCTGTATGAGAAATCGCTTTCCAGTCCGGAGCTGTCCGGCATGGGAACGACGCTTGTGGCGGCCACGATCAAGAATAATACGCTTTATGTGGCAAATGTGGGAGACAGCCGCCTTTATTTGTATAGAAGTGGGGAATTGTCCCAGATTACGCGGGACCACTCCTATGTGGAGGAGATGGTGCGCCTGGGGCGTATGATCCGCGGCAGCAGGGAGTACCAGGAGAAGAAGAATCTGATCACCCGGGCCGTAGGAACGAGCCGCAGGGTGGAGGCCGACTTTTTTAAGGTGCCGCTTGCGGCTGGCGATCTGATCCTTCTGTGCTCGGACGGCCTGACCAATATGCTGACGGACCGGGAGATCGGCGCCGCTCTCGGCGGCGGGCAGACGATTCAGGAGAAGGTCGAGGAGCTGATCGGCGAAGCAAACAATAACGGCGGCAGGGACAATATAGCCGTTGTCTTGGTGGATCCGCAGATAAGTGAGGTGAAACCATGCTGAGAGCGGGGATGTATCTGCAGGACCGGTATGAGATTCTGGAACTGATTGGCTCAGGCGGCATGTCGGATGTCTATAAGGCAAGGTGCCATACGCTTGACCGCCTGGTGGCGATCAAGGTTCTTAAGGAAGAATTCAGCGACGACGTGAATTTTGTCACGAAGTTTAAGATGGAGGCCCAGGCGGCGGCCGGGCTTTCCCATCCCAACATTGTCAGCGTCTATGACGTCGTCGATGAAGATTCGCTCCATTATATCGTCATGGAGCTGGTGGAAGGAATTACGCTGAAAAGCTATATCAATAAAAAAGGCAAGCTGGATGTCAGAGAGGCGGTGGGAATCTCAATCCAGGTGGCCCAGGGGCTGGCGGCGGCCCATGAGCAGAATATCGTCCACCGCGATATCAAGCCCCAGAACATCATTATTTCCAGGGACGGCAAGGTAAAAGTGGCGGATTTTGGCATTGCGCGCATGGTTACCTCACAGACCCAGGGCAACGCGGCCGTAGGCTCCGTCCATTACATTTCGCCGGAGCAGGCCAGAGGCGGCTACAGCGATGCCCGAAGCGATATCTATTCCCTTGGCATTACCATGTATGAGATGGTCACGGGCCGTCTCCCCTTTTTGGGCGACAACACGGTCGCCGTGGCCCTGGCCCACGTGGAAGAGCCGATCACAAGGCCAAGCATCTATGAACCGGATATTCCGGTGAGCCTGGAAAATATTATCCTGAAATGTACGGAGAAGCGGCCGGAGCGCCGCTACCACGCGGTCACAGAGGTGATCACGGATCTCAGGCGCGTACTGATCCAGCCGGATGATAATTTTGTGACGATGGAGCCGGAGATGGATTACGATTCGGAGACACGGCCGATCAGCGCGGATGAGCTTAAGGTGATCAATCTGGGTCACAAGGCTTATCAGCTTGACGATGAGGAGGATGATTACCCGTCTGTCCATGAACCGGAGGGCCGTGTGAACCGCGGGATTGAGAGAATTCTGACGAGCGTCGGCATTTTCGTGGCGATTGTCATTGTGGCTGTGCTGATTCTTCTGTTTTCCAGACTGGGCGGTCTTTTCCGGAGAGGTTCCGGGCTGGGGCCGGGCGGACCGTCTTCGATCCAGATGGAGACGGTGGAAGGCGATACGACGGCAGCGCTCTCCGACACGGAGGTTTTGGCACCGGACGCGAGAAATCTGCCGGTGGACATGGCGGAGGCGAAGCTTAAGGAATACACGCTGGTGATGCGCGTGGTCAGCTACGAGGAATCCGATACGGTGGAGAAGGACTATGTGATTTCCCAGACGCCGGGCGAGGGGACGGTCGTCCAGAAATATTCGACGGTGGACGTGGTGGTCAGCAGCGGAAACGGTATGATCGAAGTGGATGATCTGGACATTGCGGGAATGGACCAGGACGCGGCAGCCTCCCTGCTGAAGCAGAACGGTCTGCAGGCGGCGTTTGAGGAAGAGTACAGCGATACGGTGCTGGCGGGGCGCGTCGTCCGCTATGATCCGGCTGAGGCCAGGCCGGGAGAGGTTGTGACGCTTTTTATCAGCCGCGGGCCGGCGCCGATCCTTCGGACTGTGCCGGATCTGTTCAATATCACGGAGGCGGAAGCGAGGCAGCGCCTTGCGGATGCCAATCTGAACCCCGGCGAGATTACCCATGAGTACCATGATCTGATTCCGGCAGGCTGCGTGATCAGCCAGGCGGTGCCCGCCAACGAAAGCGTGGAGGAGGGCAGCCAGATTTCCTTTGTGATCAGCGACGGACCGGAGGTGCACCATATAGCGTCGCTCAGTGAGATTTACGATTTGACGAGCGCTTACGGACCGGGCTCCGGGCAGGGCGTGCTGCAGCTCGAAGTCCGTCTGCGTCAGGACGCGGAGGACGGCTCCCAGTATGTCACGCTGATGCCGGCCACGGAGGTGACGACCAGCGGACAGTTCCCGCTCATATTCCCGCGGATTGAGGCGATCATTCCGGGCGCCGAGTACGGGGAGGTCGAGCTCGTGAACGCGGAGACCGGGGTTGTGCTGATCAGTTATCCGGTCAGGTTTTACGTGGAAGAGTAGAAGGGCCGCGCGCATGACGGGAAAGATTATCAAAGGCATTGCAGGTTTTTATTATGTACACGGGGAAGACGGAACCGTCTACGAATGCAGGGCGAAGGGGATTTTCCGCAGCCGCGGGATCAAGCCCCTGGTCGGCGACGACGTGGAGTTCTCCGTGCTGGGCGGCGACCCGCCGGAGGGGAACGTCGAGGAGATTCTTCCGAGGCGCAGCGAGCTGGTAAGGCCGGCTGTGGCCAATGTGGACCAGGCGATGGTCGTGTTTGCCCTGAAGGATCCGGAGCCGAACTTTAATCTTCTGGACCGGTTTCTGGTAATGCTTTGCCGGATGCGGATTCCGGCGCAGGTTCTGTTCAGCAAGACGGATCTGGTGGACGCGGAGACAGAGGCGCGCTGTTTTCGGATCTACGAGACGGCGGGCTATCCGGTTTTGCTGTTCAGCACATTTTCAGGGCAGGGAATCGACGCCGTCCGCGCAAAACTGCGCGGGAGGACGACCGTGCTTGCGGGGCCGTCCGGCGTAGGCAAGTCGTCGCTCACCAACCTTCTGATACCGGAGGCCGGGATGGAGACCGGCGCGGTCAGCGAAAAGATTCGCAGGGGAAGACATACGACCCGCCATTCGGAGCTTTTCTGTCTGGAGAGCGGGACCTATCTGATGGATACGCCGGGGTTCAGCTCCATGTATACGGCCGACATGGAGCCGGAGGAGATGAAGGATTGCTTTCCGGAATTTGAGCCCTATGCGCCGGAGTGCCGTTTCCCAGGCTGCGTACATATCGGGGAGAGGGACTGCGGGGTCAAGGCCGCCGTCGAGGCCGGGAAGATCAGCCGCAGCCGCTATGAAAATTACAGGCTGCTGTACACGGAGCAGAAAGAGAAAAGGAGATACTGATTTATGTTGATTCTGTCACCCTCGATTCTGGGAGCGGATTTTAAGAGACTGGAACAGCAGATCAGCGCTGTGGACCGGGCGGGAGCCCAGTATATCCATCTGGATGTCATGGATGGGACGTTTGTTCCCTGCATTTCCTTCGGTATGCAGGTGATTTCGTCGATCCGCAGCTGTACGGATAAGATATTTGATGTGCATATGATGGTTCAGGAGCCTCTCCGGTATCTGCCGGAGATCGTCCAGTGCGGGGCGGACATCATTACGGTTCACGCCGAGGCCTGCACCCATCTGGATTATACGCTGCGGGAGATCCGCAAGGCGGGCCTTAAGGTGGGGGTGGCGCTCAATCCGACGACGCCGATCCTGATGATTCACGACTTGCTGAATTCGGTGGATATGGTGTTGATTATGACCGTGAATCCCGGCTTCGGCGGCCAGGAGATGATTCCGTACACGCTGAATAAGGTCCGTTCCCTGCGCAGGCTCTGCAAAAACCGCGGGGTGGATCTGGATATCCAGATCGACGGCGGCGTGACGCTTGACAATGTGCGGCTGTGTCTGGAGGCGGGGGCCAATGTGATTGTGGCCGGATCCGCGATCTACCGCGGCGACGCGGAGGCGAACACGAAGCGCTTTTTAAAAACATTCGAGGAATTTGAGAAGAGATGAAAACGGGACTGATCGTCACCGGCGGGAAGCTGGATACGGCTTTCGCCGGTGCTTTTTTACGGGAGTATGCGCAGAGGCAGGCTATGGGGCATTGCGGGCCGGAGAAAGGCGGCAATTACGGCTTCGGCTGCGTGATTTTAGTGGACGGCGGGCTGGAATCCGCGGAGGCGCTCGGGCTTGTGCCGACGGCCGTCGTGGGGGATTTCGATACGGTGAGACCGGAGATCCTGGAGCGCTACCGCAGAAGGGCGGGCGAGGAGATCCTGTGGGACGTCCATAAGCCGGAGAAGGACGAGACGGACACGGAGCTGGCGATCAGCACGGCCATGAGGCTCGGCTGCACGCGGCTTGTAATCCTGGGAGCCACAGGCGGACGGCTGGACCATGAGCTTTCCAACATCCATCTGCTGAAGCTGTGCCTGGACGCCGGGGTGGACGCCGCGCTGTATGACAGGCAGAACCGGATAAGCCTTCTTGAGCGCGGAAGGATTTTTCACAGGGACGCCGTCTATGGGAAATACGTGTCGTTCATCCCGCTGACGGAGCGGGTTCGGGGAATCTGGCTGACCGGTTTTCGCTATCCGCTTTCCGGGAAAAATATCGCCATCGGCCGGGAGGCGGGCCTCTGCGTCAGCAATGAGATTGTGGACGAGACGGCCGAGATCCGGGTCGGCGAGGGGATTCTGATCTGTGTGGAGTCAAGGGACTGAGAGGGCGCAAGGTTGAAAGGCCCGGACAATCAGATGGAGCGGGCCGGCGTCTGGGCCGGACAGTTTCCGGAGGCGACGCTGGGCCGGAGAGTTTTCTAAGACGAAATGGATCGGACGGTTTTGGGAGCCGGAGGATGGAGGAATGAGATATGAGTGACAAGAGGGTTTTGACGATTCAGGATATCTCCTGTGTGGGACAATGCTCCCTGACTGTGGCGCTGCCGATCATTTCGGCCTGCGGCGTTGAGACGGCGATTCTGCCTTCGGCGGTGTTGTCCACGCATACGGGGGGCTTTTCCGGATATACGTTTCGCGATTTAAGCGGCGATATGCTTGCGATCGGAAGCCATTGGAAAAAGGAGGGTATCCGTTTTGACGCGGTCTACACGGGCTACCTGGGAAGCATCGACCAGATCGGGTATGTGCAGACCATTATGGAGGAGACGCTTGTGCCGGGCGGCTTAAGGATCGTTGATCCGGCCATGGCGGACCACGGAAGGCTGTACTGCGGATTCACGGAGGAATTTGCGCACAGGATGGCTGATCTGTGCGGGATTGCCGATATCGCGCTGCCCAATATCACGGAGGCCTGCCTTATGACCGGCACTCCCTATGAGGCGGGGCTGAAGGACGAGGCGTATATCGAAGCGCTCCTGGATAAAATTTCCGCGCTGGGGGCGAAGTGTGTGGTGTTAAAGGGAGTCAGCTACGAGCCGGACCGGCTGGGCGTGGCGGTGCGGCGCGACGGGAAGACAAGCTGCTATTTTCATGAAAAGCTGGCGAAGAACTCCCACGGAACCGGCGATATCTACGCGTCCGCGTTCGTGGGGGCGCTGATGCAGGGTTACGGCGTCTGCGAGTCCGCCGCCATCGCCGCGGATTTTACCGTGGAGAGCATGAAGAAGACCATCGGCGACGAGAGCCATTGGTACGGCGTGAAGTTTGAAAAGGCGCTGCCGGGGCTGGTGCGGAGGGTGAATCAGGGATAGAGCGGTAAATACGGGATAGACCGGTCGGACGCGCAAACGCCGTGGGATGGATATATTTCTCCCGGGATATTCATAGGCTTTCGGTGAGAATATTTCTGCGGGGGCGTCCATGCAGAACCAAAAACTGGAAAATCTTCTGAACCTTGCGCTTGGGGCCGCGGCCGGGGAGCGGGCCGAATCGGGGAATCTGGCGGTGGGATTTAACGACGCGGAGCGGACCTGGGAGCTGATCGTGAAGCACAGCGGCCCGTTGGACGGTATGCTTGCGGAGCTTCGCGGGCGATCGGAAAAGGCAGAGGCGACGGAGCTTTTAAACGGATATTCGATTCTGAACGTGCCGGAATCCGCGATCGGTCAGGTGTCGGAATATCCGCAGGTCGAGTATGTGGAAAAGCCGAAGCGGCTGTACTTTGCCGTAAACCGCGCCGCATCCGCGTCCTGCGTGCCGGCCGTTCAGGTGGCGGGGAGCGCCTACGCGCCGAATCTGTCCGGGCGGGGCGTGCTTGTGGCGGTACTGGATTCCGGAATCGACTACTATCATGAGGATTTCCGCAATCCGGACGGAAGTACGCGGATTGCGGCTTTGTGGGATCAGACGCTGGGAAAGGTCTTTACGCGGGAGGAGATTAACGCGGCCTTAGCGTCGGAAAGCCGTCTTAAGGCGCGGCAGCTGGTGCCGTCCGCGGACGGGAGCGGCCACGGGACGGCCGTCGCCGGCATCGCGGCCGGAAACGGGCGCGAGAGCGGCGGGCAGTACCGTGGAATCGCCTATGAGAGCGAGCTGGTGGTGGTGAAGCTGGGAACGGCGGATCCGCTGGGGTTTCCGCGGACCACCGAGCTGATGCGGGCATTGGATTACGCGGCGCGCTACGCGGCGGCAGAGACAAAGCCGATGGCGGTCAATCTCAGCTTCGGCAATACCTACGGCTCCCACGACGGAGCCAGCCTTCTGGAAACCTATATCGACGGGATTGCGGATTACGGGCGGCTGGAGATTGTGATCGGCACCGGCAACGAGGGCGGCGGCAGCGGGCACATTTCCGGGACGCTGACGGGGCGCAATCCGGTGGAGATAGAGCTTTCCGTGTCCGGTTATGAGACGGGCCTGAGCGTGCAGCTGTGGAAGGAATATGTGGACGAGATGCAGATCACGCTGGTGACGCCGTCCGGGCAGGAGCTGGGGCCTCTGCCGCCTGTGATCGGGCCGCGGACGCTCAATTACGCCGGAACCAGAATTCTTCTGTACTATGGCGAGCCCAGTCCCTACAGTCCCGCCCAGGAGATCTATTTTGACTTCATACCCCGGCAGGGGGATTATCTGGCGGGCGGAATCTGGAAATTCCGGCTGACGCCGGAGCGGATCGTCCGCGGCAGGTATGATTTCTGGCTGCCGTCCTCCGCGGTATTAAACCGTGCGACCGGGTTTCTGGGGGCGACGCCGGATACGACGCTGACGATTCCCTCCACGGCGCGGAAGGCGCTCTCCGTCGGGGCCTATAACGGCGCCTATCAGACGTATGCGGATTTCTCAGGCCGGGGCTTCACGCGGCTTAGCGGCCAGGTAAAACCGGAGCTTGCGGCGCCGGGGGTAAACCTTATGGCGCCGAAGGCCGGGGGAGGGTATGAGCCGGTGACGGGAACCTCCTTCTCGGCGCCTGTGGCCTGCGGCAGCGCGGCGCTTCTGATGCAGTGGGGGATTGTGGACGGCAACGACCCGTTTCTCTACGGAGAGAAGCTGAAAGCTTACTTCATCCGCGGCGCCAGGCAGCTGCCGGGCTATGCCTCCTGGCCGAACCCGCAGCTGGGGTGGGGCGTGCTGTGCGTGCGGGACAGCCTGCCGGGCTGAGGGACGCCGGTATTCGGAAAGACACCATTGTTCGGAAAGGAGGAGACCGGTATGCCGGAGCGCACCCATCAGGTTCATCTGTATGAGCCTGTCTATGATGAACATTCGAGGATTCTGATTCTGGGAACTTTCCCGTCAGTGAAGTCCAGGGAAAATGGGTTCTTCTACGGCCACCCTCAGAACCGGTTCTGGAAGGTGCTGGCCATGGTGGTGGGGGATACGGCGCCGCAGACGATTGAACAGAAGAAGGCCTTTCTTCTGCGGCATCAGATCGCGCTCTGGGACGTGATCGCGTCCTGCGATATCGCCGGCTCCAGCGACGCCAGCATTGCGAATGTAGTGCCTACCGACATCAGGCGGATTCTCGCGGAGTGTTCCATCGAGCGTCTCTACGCCAACGGAACCACGGCGAAGCGCCTCTACGATACGTACCAGAAAAAGCAGTGCGGCCGGGAGATCATTCTCCTGCCCTCGACCAGTCCGGCGAACGCGGCGTGGACGCTTCCGCGTCTGGCCGAGAGATGGGCGGAGCTCCTTTTCCCGGAGTGAATTCCAAGATGTGAAGATTTCGTGAAGTTTCACTGGAAATAGATGCGCAATAGAGAAATCTATGATATAATTATTATGTATGCATTTTAGCAGTATTAAAATGAAATGACAAAAAATATACATAGAACAGGGGGTGTGTCAGAATGCTGGCAAGGGAGATGCTGGAGCAGATGGAAGCGGAATATATGAGCGGTTATGCGGCGCTGAGTCAGAACACCCAGGGCAGGGATCGGCCGGAGCCGCTGTGCGACATGCGGCCGGAGTATCAGAGGGACCGGGACCGGATCCTGCACTGTAAGTCCTTCCGCAGGCTGAAGCACAAGACCCAGGTGTTTCTGGCTCCGGAGGGGGATCATTACCGGACCCGGCTGACACATACGCTCGAGGTATCCCAGATTGCCAGGACCATCGCCAAGACGCTGCGTCTGAACGAGAGCCTGACGGAGGCCATCGCTTTAGGGCACGATCTGGGGCATACGCCTTTCGGCCACTCCGGGGAGTATGTCCTGAACCAGATCTGCGAGGACGGATTCGTTCACGCGGTCCAGAGCGTGCGCGTGGTGGAGGTGCTGGAGAAGGACGGTCAGGGCCTGAACCTGACGAAGGAGGTCCGGGACGGGATCCTGAACCACCGCACGTCCGGGCATCCGGCGACGCTGGAGGGCGCCATTGTGAGGCTTTCGGACAAGATTGCCTACATCAACCATGATATCGACGACGCAATCCGGGCGAAGATTTTCACGGAGGCGGATCTGCCCCGGGAGTATACGGAGATACTCGGCTGCAGCGTGCGGGACCGGCTGAACAATATGATTCACGACGTGATCGCGCAGAGCATGGACAAACCGGCGATACTCATGTCGCCGGATGTGGAGAAGGCCATGCAGGGCCTGCGCGTCTGGATGTTCGCCAACGTCTACAGCGGAAGCGTGGCCAAGAGCGAGGAGAAGAAGGCCCAGCAGCTGATCGAGACGCTGTATACGTATTATATCAGGCACACGGACGAGCTGCCGGAGGAGTACCAGCGGCTGATGAGCGAGCGCGGGGAGAAGAAGTCGCGTGTGGTCTGCGATTATATTGCGGGCATGAGCGACAGCTACGCCATCGACCGTTTTGAGGAGCTCTTTGTGCCGAAGGCCTGGAAGGCCTAGCCCCGCGGCGCGGCCGGGGACAATCAGTCAGAAGGGGGTGTTTTTCATGTACTATCCGGATGATGTGGTGGAGGAGGTGCGTTCCCGAAGCGACATTGTGGATATTATCTCCGGGTATGTGAAGCTGCAGAAGAAGGGCAGCAGCTATTTCGGGCTGTGCCCTTTCCATCATGAGAAATCCCCGTCGTTTTCCGTCTCGCCGAACAAGCAGATGTATTACTGTTTTGGCTGCGGAGCGGGCGGAAATGTGATCACTTTCCTGATGGAATACGAGAATTATACCTTCCCGGAGGCGCTGAAGGTTTTGGCGGATCGGGCGGGGGTCGAGCTGCCGAAGCAGGAGATGTCGAAGGAGGCGAAGGCCCAGGCGGATCTTCGGACGACCCTTCTGGAGATCAATAAGCTGGCGGCCAATTATTTTCATTATCAGTTAAAGCAGCCCCATGGCCGGATCGGATACGAATACCTCTCAAGGCGCGGTCTCAGCGACGATACCATCCGGCATTTCGGCCTGGGCTTCGCCAATAAAACCAGCGACGATCTGTACCGGTATCTGAAAAGCAAGGGCTATCAGGACGGCATTCTGAAGGAATCCGGGCTCTTTTCCATCTCCGAGCGCGGCTCCTGGGACAAGTTCTGGAACCGCGTCATGTTCCCGATTATGGATACCAACAACCGCGTGATCGGGTTCGGCGGCCGCGTCATGGGGGAGGGCGAGCCCAAATATCTGAACTCTCCGGAGACGAAGCTTTTCGATAAGAGCCGGAATCTGTACGGGCTTAACTATGCCAGGACGACCAGGGAGAAATATTTCCTGATCTGCGAGGGTTATATGGATGTGATCGCCATGCATCAGGCCGGTTTCACCAACGCGGTGGCCTCCCTGGGGACGGCGTTCACCACACAGCACGCTTCGTTAATGAAGCGCTATACCAGCCAGGTGATTCTGACCTACGACAGCGACGACGCGGGCGTGAAGGCGGCCCTGCGCGCGATCCCGATTCTAAAGGAAGTGGGGATCTCCTGCAAGGTGCTGAACATGAAGCCCTATAAGGATCCGGATGAGTTCATCAAGAACCTGGGGGCGGACGCTTTCCGCGAACGGATCAGGGAGGCGAAGAACAGCTTTCTTTTCGAGATTGAGATATTGAAGCGCGGCTATGATCTGGAGGATCCGGAGCAGAAGACGAATTTTTACACGGCGGTGGCCAGAAAGCTTCTGGAATTCCCGGACGCCCTGGAGCGCGACAATTATATACAGGCGGTTTCGAGGGAACAGTTTATCAATTATCAGGATTTAAAGCAGCTGGTGAGCCGGACGGCGGCCCGTCTCGGCCCGGCGTGGACGCCGGCCGGACAGCAGTCGGGATACGGCGGGACGTCGTCCGCGCAGCAGAGGGGGACAGGCCCGGGCGGCGGAGAGTCCGGCCCGGGCTACGCGCGCGAAGGCGCCGCGCCGGACGGTGCGGTCCGCAGGGGAGGCGGCAGGCAGGAGAAGGCGGACGGCGCGAAGCAGTCCCAGAGACTTCTGCTGACGTGGCTGATTGAGGAGCCGCGGCTCTTTGATAAGATCCGCGGAATCATTACGCCGGAGGATTTCCGGGAAGGATTGTACCATGAGGTGGCGCAGATGGTGTTTGACGGTTATGCGTCCGGAAATCTGTCGCCGGCCGGGATATTGAACCATTTTATCAACGATGAGGAACAGTACAAGGAGGTAGCGGCGCTTTTCAATGCCAGTCTTAAGGAATCTCTCGGAAGTGAAGAGCAGAAAAAGGCGTTTTCGGAGACGGTGATAAAGGTGCGCAAGAACAGCCTGGATGAGGCCAGCAGGACGGCCGCGGATATCGGTCAGCTGCAGGAGATTATCAAGGCCCAGAGCGCGCTTAAGACCCTGCATATTTCCCTTGATTAGGGCAAAACTATATGCAGACTACGGAAAGGTAGGACCATATGGACGAAAAGGTATTGGGCTTTGAGGAGAAACTGCAGCAGCTTTTGGCGGAGGCCAGGAAGAAGAAAAACACCCTGGACAGTCAGGAGGTGGAGAGCTTCTTTGCGGGCGACGATCTGGATTCAGACAAATGGGACGCCGTCTATGATTTCCTGGATAATAACCGTGTGGACGTCATCCGCATGGGGGCGGACGACGATCTGGGGCTGGACGAGGATTTGTTCCTGGACGACGATATGGATCTGGATACGGAAGAAGAGATCAATCTGGAGAAGATCGACCTGTCCGTTCCGGAAGGCGTCGGTCTGGAGGATCCGGTCCGCATGTACTTAAAAGATATCGGCAAGATTCCGCTCCTGTCCAACGAGGAGGAGATTGAGATTGCGAAGCGGATCGAGCTGGGGGACGAGAGCGCCAAAAAGCGGCTGGCGGAGGCCAATCTGCGCCTGGTCGTCAGTATCGCCAAGCGGTATGTGGGGCGCGGAATGCAGTTTCTGGATCTGATCCAGGAGGGCAACCTGGGACTGATCAAGGCCGTGGAGAAATTTGACTATACCAAGGGTTATAAATTCAGCACCTATGCGACCTGGTGGATCCGGCAGGCGATCACCCGCGCCATCGCGGACCAGGCCCGGACGATCCGGATTCCCGTCCATATGGTGGAGACGATCAACCGTCTGATCCGCACGTCGAGGCAGCTCCTTCAGGAGCTCGGGCGGGAGCCGCAGCCGGAGGAGATCGCGGAGCGGATGGAGATGCCGGTGGACCGCGTGCGGGAGATCATGAAGATTTCCCAGGAACCGGTGTCTTTGGAGACGCCCATCGGCGAGGAGGAGGACAGCCACCTGGGAGACTTTATTCAGGATGATCATGTGGAGGTGCCGGCGGATGTGGCCACCTACACGCTGCTTCATGAGCAGCTTTTGGAGGTGCTTGAGACGCTGACCGAGCGGGAGCAGAAGGTGTTAAAGCTCCGCTTCGGGCTGGACGACGGCAGACCGCGGACGCTGGAGGAGGTCGGCCGGGAATTTAACGTGACGCGGGAGCGGATCCGTCAGATTGAGGCGAAGGCGCTGCGGAAGCTAAGGCATCCCAGCAGGAGCAAAAAGTTAAAGGATTATCTGAACGAATGACGCTTGTGCCGCCCGGACAGGGAAGCGCGCGGCAGCGGGGAGGTTTATGAGGTTATCGGACAGGCTGGAGACGGTGATTTCCTTCGTGGAACCAGGCAGCCGGGTGGCAGATGTGGGGACAGACCATGGGTATGTCCCGATCGCCCTCGTGGAGCGGGGCGTCGCCCCGGAGGCGATGGCCATGGATGTGCGGGAGGGCCCGCTTGCAAGGGCGCGGGAGCACATCGCGGCGCACGGGCTTTCCGAAAAGATACGGACCCGCCTAAGCGACGGCGTGGAAGCGCTTGCGCTGGGAGAGGCGGACACCGTGATCGCGACGGGCATGGGCGGAGAGCTGATTGTACATATCCTGCGGGAGGGAGCGCGTCTTTGGGAGACGGTGCGACACTGGATTTTGTCGCCGCAGTCCGAGCCGGAGAAGGTGCGGGTCTTTCTGCAGAAGAACGGTTTTGTGATTCTCCGGGAGGAGATGCTTTTTGAGGACGGCAAATACTACGTGGTTCTGGATGCGGCGCGCGGCGCGATGGACGAGCTGGATGGCGCGGAGGCGCTTTACGGGCCGTGCCTCATCCGGGAGCGGAATCCGGTACTGTTGGAGTATCTGATCAGGGAGGAGCGCGTGACGGAGGGGATTCTCGCCGGGCTTTGCGGTCAGGAGGGAGAAAGCGCGTCCGCGCGCAGGGAGGAACTGATGAGACGGCTGGAATATGTGAGAAAGACGAGAGAAGCGTATGAGATGTGAAGAATGGATTGAGAAGCTGAATGAGCTGGCTCCGGAAAGCTGCGCCTGCAGCTGGGATAATCCCGGCCTTTTGACCGGGCGCATGGACAAGGAGATCCGCAGGGTTTTTGTGGCCCTCGACGCCACGGACGCGGTGGTGGACCAGGCGGTGCGCGGCGGGGCGGACCTGCTGCTTACGCACCATCCGCTGATTTTTACTCCGGTGAAGCGGATCAACGACGGAGATTTTATCGGAAGGCGTCTTTTAAAGCTGATCGGGAACGATATCTGCTGTTACGCCATGCATACGAATTTCGACGCGGCGCCGGGCTGTATGGCGGATCTGGCCGCCGCGAGGATGCACCTTTTGGAGAGTTCTCCTTTGGAGGTTATGGGGGAGAAGGAGGGCGTCCCCTATGGCATCGGCAAGGCGGGGATTCTCATGGAGTCTCTTTCCCTGCGGGAACTGGCGGAACAGGTGAAGGAGGCGTTTGGGCTTCCCTATGTGACGGTTTACGGCGCGGGGCAGGCGGAGGGGCTGATCCGCAGGGCGGCGATCTGTCCGGGTTCCGGCCGCGGCATGGCCGCGGAAGCCAAGAAAGCCGGGGCGCAGGTCCTGATCACGGGGGATATCGGACACCACGACGGGATCGACGCGGCGGCGGACGGCGTGGCGGTGATCGACGCGGGCCATTACGGACTGGAGCACATTTTCGTGGATTATATGGCAGACTACTGCAGGGACAGGATCGATTCCTCAGCGGTGATCGAAAAAGCGCCGCTGCAGTTTCCGGCAGAGGCATGGTGATGGGAGGGAAGTATTTGTGAGAGCGGTGATCGAGGGAGAAGAACGGGAGTTTGAGGCGGGGACCAGGCTTTACGAGATTGTGGATCAGTTCCAGCCCAGACACCGGTATGACATTATTCTGGCATCGATCGACGGAAAGCTGGCGGAGCTTCACAAGAAGATCAAGAGCGACAGCCATATCCGGTTTATTACGACGGCGGAGAAGCCGGGTATGCAGGCTTATCAGCGGAGCGCCACCTTGATGCTTCTGAAGGCGTTTTACGATGTGGTCGGCGCGGAGAAGATTGAGAAGGTGGCGGTGGATTTTTCCATCGGCAAGGGGTTCTTTGTGGATGCGCGGGGCGATTTTTCCGTCACGCCTGAGCTTCTGGCGCAGGTGAAGGAGAAGATGCGCGGGTACGTAGACCGGAAGATCCCGTTTATGAAACGCAGCGTGAATACGCAGGACGCCGTCGAGCTGTTTGAGCGCTATCGAATGTACGATAAGGCCAGGCTGTTTTCGTACCGCAGGGTTTCGCGGATGAATCTTTACAGTCTGGACGGTTTTGAGGATTATTTTTACGGTTATATGGCCCAGAATTCCGGCTATATCAAATATTTTGACCTGGTTCCCTATGCCTACGGCTTCGTTTTACTGCTGCCCACGCTTTCCGACCCGACTACGGTGCCGGAATTTGTGCCCAGCCAGAAGCTCTTCGAGGTTCTTAAGGAGTCCTCGGAGTGGGGAGAGAAGATGGAGATTGCCGACGTGGGCGCCCTCAACGAGAAGATCTGCATGGGAAAGGCGGCGGATCTGATTCTGATTCAGGAGGCGCTCCAGGAAAAGCGCATCGGACAGATCGCGGAGATGGTCGCCGAGCAGCCGGATAAGAAATTCATCATGATCGCCGGCCCGTCCTCCTCCGGGAAGACCACGTTTTCCCACAGGCTCTCGATTCAGCTCAGGGCGCTGGGATTAAAGCCCCATCCGATCGCCGTGGACGACTATTTTGTGAACCGGACGGACAGTCCCAGGGACGAGTCGGGCAACTATAACTTTGAGTGTCTGGAGAGTCTGGACGTCAAGCAGTTCAATGAGGATATGACCAGGCTTTTAGACGGCGGAACCGTGGAGATGCCGCGCTACAATTTCGTTACCGGGGAACGGGAGTACAAGGGCGATTTTTTGAAGCTTGGGAAGGAAGATATCCTTGTGATCGAGGGAATCCACTGCCTGAATGACAGGCTGTCCTACTCGCTTCCCGCGCGGAGCAAGTTTAAGATCTACATCAGCGCCCTGACCCAGTTAAACATCGACGAGCACAACCGGATTCCGACCACGGACGGGCGGCTGATCCGCCGCATGGTGCGCGACGCCAGAACCAGGGGCATATCGGCCAGGGAGACCATAAAACGGTGGCCTTCCGTGCGGCGCGGGGAGGAGGAGAATATTTTCCCCTTCCAGGAGGAGGCGGATGTGATGTTCAACTCCGCGCTGGTCTACGAGCTGGCGGTGTTAAAGCAGTACGCGGAGCCGCTGCTTTTCCAGATCCCGAAGGACTGCGAGGAGTATGTGGAGGCCAAGCGGCTTCTGAAATTCCTGGATTATTTCCTGGGAGTGGACAGCGAGAAGATTCCGCACAATTCCATCGTCCGTGAATTCATCGGAGGGAGCTATTTCCCGGTCTAGCGGCCGCGGGGCTGCCGGGCCGCGGCCGCAGGATACCGGGCCCAGGCGGCTGCAGGATATCAGGGCCGCGGGGAATTTGCCGGCGTATGAAAAGATGCGCAGAACCGTAAGAAAGTATTGGAAGTTTTTGAAAAGTATGTTAAGATAAAAAATGAGCAGGACAGGTGGTCGCTGCCGCGGAACCGAAAGGCCGCGGGAGAGGAAAGTCCGGGCTTCACAGGGCAGGATACCAGATAACGTCTGGCGGAGGCGACTCCAGAGACAGTGCAACAGAAATGTACCGCCGGTTTCGGCCGGTAAGGGTGGAAGGGCAGTGTAAGAGACTACCGCCCGGGTGGTAACATCCGGGGCACATGTAAACCTTATCCGAAGCAAGACCGAACAGAAAGCGTAAGGCGGCCCGTCTGCTTTCGGGTAGGTCGCTTGAGCCTGGCGGCGACGTCAGGCCTAGATAGATGATCACCCACGACATAACCCGGCTTATCGTCTTGCTCATTTTTTGATATACGGCGTCCGCAGAGGACAGCTTACAAAAGGAGGGAGAGTTTTGAAGATGAAGAAGATGCTTAGGATGCTTTTGGGAAGTATGACCTGCGGTCTGCTTCTTGCGGCCGCGGCCATGACGGCGGCCGCCGCGACTCCGATCAGTTCGGTAGGACTGGATATTGTACCGTACGACGCCCTGGCCAACGTCGGACCCGGCTCTGTCATTGAGGGAACCGGAGCAGACGCCCGTATCGTAGCCGGGAGCGGCTTCTGGATTACAAGCGCCGAGATCTCCGGCAATACCGGAACGATCAAGGATTCCTATGCGTATACGATCTATCTGGAGGCGATGGACGGATATTATTTTACCAACGATACGGTCGTATCGGTGCACGGCGCTTATGAGGTGGATACCACCCTGCGCACGATGCAGTCCCTGCGTGTACGTGCGAAGACGTATCCCTACTATGTGATGTCCCCGGTGTCGGGAATCGTTATCAACACGGAGTCCAAGAGAGCCGTCTGGACCCCGGTGTCCGGCGCGAGAGGCTATTCCGCCTACATTTTCTTTACGGACCGTTATGGTACGGAGCATTCCGTGCAGAGGAGCACGAGCAAGGCGGAGCTGAGCCTGAGCAGCTATATCGGAACCGGAGCCCAGTATGAGAACATTGATGTTTCGGTGAAGGCGCTCAAGGGAACGTCGATGGCCGACCATTTCGCGGCGGAATCGGAATATGTGTTCAGCAGCGGCGGCGTCGACTACGAGCACTCGTCGGACGACTATGTGTTTAACAGCATTCCTACCGCGTCGAAGAAGGCCGGGGGAGGCGCGGTTGCAAGCGCGACCACAACAGGAACAGGAACCGCAACCGGAACGTCCCAGCCTTCGTCCGGAGGTCCCGGCGCAGCCGCCCAGCCGTCCGGAGCAAACGGCTGGCAGGGAGGCGGGGATGTGTGGAGCTATTTCGTAAACGGTAACCGCGCGATCGGATGGCTCGCCCTCTCGGATACGGAGTGGTATTTCTTCGACAGCAACGGCCTGATGAAGGCCGGATGGCTTAGCGACGGCGGCTGTATCTATCTGTTGAACGTCAATCATGACGGCAGCTACGGCAAGATGCTGACAGGTCTTCAGAATGTGAACGGCAGCTGGTATTATTTCAACGAGGCTCACGACGGCACCTACGGCGCCATGTATGTAAACCGTTATCTGCCGAACAGCAGCCTGTACGCGGGCGCGGACGGAATCGTCCGCTAAGCGGACCGCGGGGCGGCCGGAAGATACAAAAAAGAGCGTCAGCAAAGCCCGGGACTCTTCGGAACGGAGAGATTCCCGGGCTTTATTTCCATACAGAAATGGTGCGGGGGAGCGCCGTCAGCGCTCTGCGCGTATATGTTATTTGCCGTACTTTTCTTCGCAGTACAGGCAGCGGTAGGTCTCGGTCTTTTCGTCGGACAGATAGAACACGTCGGGCAGCTCCTGCTCGATGGAGGTGATGCAGCGGGGATTCCTGCAGTGAATCACGTTGGTGATCCGTTTGGGCAGCTTCAGACGTTTCTTCTCCACAATCTTGTCGTCGCGGATGATATTGACCGTGATATTGTGGTCGATGTAACCGAGAATGTCCAGGTTCAGGTTCTCCATCGGCCCCTCGATCTTGATGATATCCTTGCGGCCCATCTTATTGCTGCGGGCGTTCTTGATGATGGCCACCTGGCATTCCAGCTTGTCCAGGCCGAGGTGGTAGTAGATTTCCAGGCTTCTGCCCGCCTGGATATGATCCAGCACGATGCCTTCGTTCAGTCCGCTGATATTCAACATGGCTTTTCCACCTCCAGTAATGTCATAATCAGTGCCATCCGCACATACACTCCGTATTGAACCTGCCGGAAATACGCGGCCCTCGGGTCTTTGTCCACCTCCACGGAGATCTCGTTGACCCGGGGAAGGGGATGCAGGACGAACATGTCCTCCTTGGCCAGCTTCATTTTGCTGCGGTCAAGGATGTAGGAATCCTTTAACCGTATATAGTCCTCCTCGTTGAAGAAGCGCTCTCTCTGCACGCGCGTCATGTAGAGGATGTCCAGCTCCGGCATGGCCTCGTCCAGATTCCAGACCTCCTTATACTCGATCCCCTTCGCGTCCAGCACGTCCTTGCGGATGTAGCCGGGGACGCGCAGCTCCGGCGGGGAGATCAGGATAAACCGGATGCCGGGATAACGGACAAGGGCGTTGATCAGGGAGTGGACGGTGCGCCCGAATTTCAGGTCGCCGCAGAGGCCGACCGTCATATGGTCCAGCCGTCCCTTGAGGGAGCGGATGGTCATGAGGTCTGTCAGCGTCTGCGTCGGGTGCTGGTGTCCGCCGTCGCCGGCGTTGATGACCGGGATCGACGAGTTGTTGGCCGCCACGAGAGGGGCGCCCTCCTTGGGATGGCGCATGGCGCAGATATCGGCGTAGCAGGAGATGATGCGGATCGTGTCCGCCACGCTCTCGCCCTTTGCCGCCGAACTGGAATCGGCAGAAGAAAAGCCAAGAACACTCCCGCCCAGGGATAACATGGCGGATTCAAAACTCAGTCGAGTTCGGGTGCTTGGCTCATAAAATAAGGTGGCTATCTTTTTGCCCTCGCATACGTGCGCGTATCGGGGAAGATTGTGCTCGATGTCAACGGCAAGATCGAGCAGCCGGTCGATTTCCTCGACGGAAAAATCCAGTGGATTCAGCAGGTGTCTCATACGTCTCTCCTTTTCGGCGCGCCGCGCGTAGGACAAATGCGCGGCCGGATTATTTCCATGCGAGCAGGGCGCCGGTGACGCCCTGCACGTATCTCGCACCCTATTATAGCGGATTTCCTGCCGGATTGCTACACCTTTTTTGAAAATATATGCGGAAATAGGGGTTTAAGGAAATTGTAATAAACATTAAGAATAAAACTATAGGAAAAAAAGGGGAAGCCTTGTAAACTGATATCATATTATCATGACGGGTTGGGAGGCATATTTTGATCGATAAAAAGACCCCTATCATCCAGGTGAAAAATCTATATAAGATTTACCGGGTCGGAGAGACGAGGGTTCATGCGCTGGACGGCGTGGATTTTACCGTTTACCGGGGGGAATTCTGCGCGATTGTCGGGCCTTCCGGATCAGGGAAGTCTACGCTCTTAAATATGCTGGCCGGACTTGAGAAGCCCACCAAAGGGGAGATCGTCATTGATAAGATTCACATTGAGAATATGACGGAGAATCAGCTGGTGGAATTCCGGCGCAAGCGTGTCGGCTTTATCTTTCAGTCGTATAATCTGCTGCAGACCCTGAACGCGGTGGAGAATGTGGCCCTGCCCCTCTCGTTTCGGGGCGTGCCGAAGAAGAAGCGCAATGAGATCGCGGTGAAGTATCTGAAGCTGGTCGGCCTTGAGAAGCAGATGAAGCACATGGCCAACGCGATGTCAGGCGGCCAGCAGCAGCGCGTGGGTATCGCCAGGGCCCTGGCGGTGAATCCGAAGATTATCTTTGCGGACGAGCCCACCGGCAATCTGGATTCGAAGACTACGCTGGAGATTTTGAAGCTGATGCAGCAGGTGGTGCGCGAGCAGAACCAGACGCTGGTGATGGTTACGCACGATAATAACCTGGCGTCCTACGCGGACAGGCAGTTCCGCATCGTGGACGGCAGGATTGTGAAGATTATAGAGCGCGAGGAAGCGGCAAAGCAGGCGGAGGGAGATTGAGATGAACGGAATGTGGAGACGGGCGGCGGCAGTCCTGGCGGCCGCCGCGATGATGCTGGCGTTGGTTCCGGCAGGACATCTGACGGCGAAGGCGGATCTGTGGGATACATCTTCCAATGAGTATGTAAAGCAGAATACGATTCCCAGGGGGAAGATCGGAAGAAGCATGAATGTGACCATGGAAATCTGCAACCCTTACGGTCCGGACTGGAACGACGTCTATGTAAAGATCGACAAGTTTTACAGCGCGGAGGGAGGTTTTCTTCCGGGGGCGGATAACGAATACCGGGAGGAGGTCTTTCCGTTTGAGGCTCCCGCGGGCAGGCTGGTCGGCGGGGGGATACTGACCGGAAAGAGCAAAAGCATATCGATTCCCGTCAAGGTGAGGGCGGACATTACCGAGGGTTATTACCGCATTAAGGTGCTCGTATATAAGGATTATGTCAAGAATTCCGATCCGAATGTACTGGACGCGGTGCCGGCCGCACCCGACCAATATATTAACATCTATGTTTCCCCTGCCGCTGAGGGCGAGGGGGACGAGCAGGATGTGAACAAGCAGATCGCGTTCACGCTCGGCGAGGGCCAGGCGACGCCGGTCGGCGTTTATCCGAATGTGCTGAATTTTGCCATCAATATGCGCAACTCAGGGCTCGCTGATGCCAGGGACGTGACGGCGGAGATGGTGCTGGACAAGGACAGCGCGGTGTTCCCGTTCGATATCAACGACGGCAGTTATGACCGCTATTTCGAGCTGGTTAAGGCCGGCGAGACGGTGCAGCTGCCTTACAGCATGGCGGTGCGAGAGGATACATACAGCGGCTTCTATGAGATCAAGTTTAAGATTCATTACCGGGAATCCGCTACCGGCGATATGCAGGAACAGGAGGAATCCTTCTGGGTGCGGATTCAGAATAAGGAGAAGGAGGAGGAGCAGCAGAACCAGGGCGAGAATAACCAGCCGTATGCCAGGATTGTGGTGGACAGTTTCAGTACGGATCCGGAGACGATTATTGCCGGCGAGCCGTTCAAGCTGATTCTGCGGATGAAGAACGCCTCCTCGGATATACCCGCGTCCAATATTCTGCTGGATCTGGAGTCGGAGACCGCTTCAAGCGGCGGCGGAGCCGTATTTACGACGCTGTCAGGCTCTTCCTCCTACGTGATCAACTCCCTAAAGCCGGAGGAGGTCGCCGAGCTTACGATGGATATGCAGGCCGCGGCAGGGATCGACCAGCGGACGTATTATCTGAAGCTTAAGGAGACCTACGACAGTCCGGAGAAGAAGAATGCCCAGGCGGAGACGAGCATCAATATCTCGGTCAAGCAGGTGGCCCGTATGAATACCGGGACCATCGACGTGATGCCCGCGGATATCAGCGTCGGCGCGGAGAGCAACATCATGTTCCCGATCAATAACACCGGCAAGGTGATCCTTTACAATGTGATGGTGAAGTTCGAGGCGGATTCCATCGAAGAGTCGGAGACCTACGTGGGCAATATTAAGCCCGGCGAGACCGGCAATGTGGACGCGATGGTGACCGGGGCCGCAGCTACCGCCGACAGCGGCAAGGTGAAGATTATCATCACCTACGAGGACGAATACGGCGTGGTGCAGGAGCCGGTGGAGAAGGAAATGACGCTGATGGTGACGGATTTCGTGGATAATAGCTTTGAGGATGCGTTTGGCGAGAATATCGACATGATGCCGGAAGAGGAGACCCCGCCGCTTATGAAGTACCTGAAATATGTGATCGCGGCCGCGGTGATTGTCTTCGGAGCGATCGCCGTCACCCTGATTGTGAAGCATAAAAAGAAAAAGGCCCGCAAAAAGGAGTTAGAGGAACTGGAGGAGTTAGAGGACTCGGACGATGAAATTTCTTGATCTGCTCGCGATGAGCGTGAGCAATTTAAAACGAAGGAAGCTGAGGACGTTTCTGACGGTGCTCGGCGTCATCATCGGCACGGCCTCCGTGGTCATCATGGTTTCTCTGGGCATCGGCCTAAACAGCCTGATGATTGAACAGTACGCCTCTTACGGGGACATGACGATGGTCACGGTCTATTCCAACAGCTACTACGGCGGCGGAGGCGGGGAGACGGATGAGAGCACCTTCTTAACGGACGAAAAGCTGGCGGAATTTCAGCGGATCGACCACGTGACCGGCGTATCGCCGGTGCTGAACGCCGACGCGGTTTTAAAGCAGGGGGCGTATTACTGCAGTACGAACGTCGTAGGCGTTTCCAGGGACTATCTGGAAAAAATCCCGCTGGGACAGGGCGAGCTGGCGGCCGCTGACGACAATGAGCTGAAATTCTATTACGGCAACCGGGTGAGCATGTGGTTTTCCAACGAGAAGACCGGAGCGGGCTACTGGGACAATGAGGAGGTGCCCCCGGTGGATTTCATGGGGAAGCCCATGTTCGTGGTCTTTGATACAAACGCCTACTGGCAGTCCCGGTGGTCCGATTCCGAGAACCCGGTGAAGCCGCCGAAGAAATACATGATTCCCTGCGGAGGCGTGGTCGAGGGGAGCTTTGACGACTACAACAACTACTCCTACGATATCTATACGGATGTGGAGCTGCTGAAAAACCAGCTGAAGATGGTGTTTAAGAAGAATCCGATTCCCGGACAGCCCACCAACAGCAAGGGCAAGCCGTACTCCTATTTCGTCTATAATCAGGCGATGGTCTTCGTGGACGATATGGAGAATGTGCTGGAGGTTCAGCAGCAGCTGACCGATATGGGCTATCAGGCCAACAGCCAGATGGAATGGATCGAACAGGCCCAGCAGACCACAGGGATGGTGCAGCTTGTTTTGGGCGGTATCGGCGCGGTCAGCCTGTTCGTGGCGGCGATCGGCATTGCAAACACGATGATGATGTCCATCTATGAGAGAACGAAGGAGATCGGCGTCATCAAGGTGCTGGGCTGCGATATGCGCAACATCCGCAATATGTTTCTTCTGGAATCCGGCTTTATCGGATTTATGGGGGGCGTAGCCGGGCTTCTGATCAGTTACGCTGTCGGCTACGCGATGAACCATTTTCTGTCGATCGGCCAGCAGATGATGGGCGTTGCGGGAGATATCTCCCGGATTCCGCTGTGGCTGGCCGGAGGGGCCATCGTGTTTGCGGTCCTTGTGGGCATGGCGGCCGGCTTCTTCCCGTCGCTTCGGGCCATGCACTTAAGCCCGCTCGCGGCGATCCGCAACGAATAGCGGGAATGCGGCGGCAGAAATGGCCTGGCGGCAGAAAATGGGAGAAAGCGGCAAAAAGTACTTGCAATACGTTCCGATTTCCGATATGATACAGACAGAGCGTGCGACTGGCGGAGTCAGTGGGCAACCACGGGGGAGCACGCGGATGAAAATGCGGAAGGGCTGCAGCGCGGATGCGTATCCGGCGCGGCGCCTCCCCTGCATGTGAATGAACAGCCGACCGCCTGGGCAGTATATTTTGGGTGCCCAGGCGGTTTTTTCCGCTTCGGCAGCATCTTTTGGCAGCAGAAAACAAAACAGATCACACGAGGAGGACGAGGCAATGCAGAAACTGGATTTGGCGAAGGAACTTGCGGAAAACGCGTATCCCGGACGGGGAATCGTCATCGGCAGGACGGCGGACGGAACAAAGGCGGTGGCGGCCTACTTTATTATGGGCCGCAGCGAAAACAGCCGGAACCGTGTGTTTGTGGAGGACGGGGCGGGAATCCGCACCCAGGCCTATGACCCGGCGAAACTGAAAGACCCCAGCCTGATCATCTACGCGCCGGTGCGCGTGCTGGGCAACAAACTGATCGTAACCAACGGGGATCAGACGGATACGATCTATGAAGGCATGGATAAGCAGCTGACCTTTGAGCAGTGTTTAAGAAGCAGGGAGTTTGAGCCGGACGGCCCGAACTACACGCCGAGGATTTCCGGTATCCTGCACCTGGAAGGCGGCGGCTATAACTATGCGATGTCGATCTTAAAGAGCGCGGAGGGAGATCCGCAGTCCTGCCAGAGATACACCTTCGCCTATGAGAGGCCGCTGGCGGGCGAGGGACATTTCATCCACACCTATATGCATGACGGAAACCCGCTGCCCAGCTTTGAGGGCGAGCCAAAGCGGGTGGCCGTCGACGGAACGATCGACGAATTCACGGATATGTTGTGGACAAATCTGAACGAGGAAAATAAGGTGTCGCTGTTCGTGCGGTATATTGATATTGCGTCAGGAACATACGAAACGCGGATTGTGAATAAGAACAACTGAAATTCATGAGAGGAGAATCGCGAAATGAAGGAACTGGAACTGAAATATGGATGCAATCCGAATCAGAAACCGTCGAAGATCTTTATGGAGAACGGAAAGGAACTGCCGATTACGGTGCTCGGCGGAAGACCGGGATATATCAATTTTCTGGACGCGTTTAACGGCTGGCAGTTAGTACGGGAGTTAAAGCGGGCGACAGGGCTGCCGGCAGCGGCGTCCTTCAAGCACGTGTCGCCGGCAGGAGCGGCGGTGGGTCTGCCGCTTGACGACACGTTAAAGAAGATTTACTGGGTGGACGATATGGGCGAGCTGTCGCCGCTTGCGTGCGCTTATGCCAGGGCGCGCGGCGCGGACCGGATGTCCTCCTTCGGCGATTTCATTTCCCTGTCCGAGGTCTGCGATGTGGATACGGCGCGGATCATCAAGCGGGAGGTGTCGGACGGAGTGATTGCGCCCGGATACGAGCCGGAGGCCCTTGAGATCTTGAAGGCGAAGAAGAACGGCAATTACTGCGTGATTCAGATCGATGAAAGCTACGAGCCGGATCCCATCGAGCGGAAGCAGGTGTTTGGGATTACGTTCGAACAGGGGCGCAACGAGCTTGTGATCGACGACGCCCTGCTGTCCAACGTCGTGACGCGGAATAAGGAGATTCCCGAGCAGGCGAAGATCGACCTGGCGATCTCCCTGATCACGTTGAAATACACCCAGTCCAATTCCGTCTGCTACGTAAAGGGCGGGCAGGCGATCGGCATCGGCGCCGGGCAGCAGTCCCGCGTCCACTGCACGCGGCTGGCCGGACAGAAGGCCGATAACTGGTTCCTGCGTCAGGCGCCGCAGGTTCTGTCGCTGCAGTTCGTGGACGGTATCAAGAGGGCCGACCGGGACAACGCGATCGACGTCTATATCGGCGAAGAGTACATGGATGTGCTGGCGGACGGTCAGTGGGAGAAGACCTTCAAGGTGAAGCCGCCGGTCTTTACGCGGGAGGAGAAGCGCGCATGGCTCGACCGGATGACGGATGTTGCGCTGGGAAGCGACGCCTTCTTCCCGTTCGGTGACAATATTGAGCGGGCCCGCAAGAGCGGCGTGAAGTACATCGCCGAGCCGGGCGGGTCGGTGCGCGACGACCAGGTGATCGCTACGTGCGATAAGTACGGGATGGCGATGGTATTTACGGGGATCCGTCTGTTCCACCATTGATTGCCGCAGCCGCTTGTCAGCTGTAAGATCATCGGCACGCAGCCGCTCTGCCGCTGCGGGAATTCAAAGCTTGCGGACTGCGGGATGGCCGATACGGATCTGTGCTTTGAGAAATCGGATTATGGAATGAAAGGAGCATATGATGGAATATACGATCAGGAATGAGCAGCTTTGCGTGACCGTCCAGACGCTGGGCGGCAGCCTGCGTTCGGTTAAGGACCAGGACGGAACCGAGTATCTGTGGCAGGGCGACCCGGCTTACTGGAAAGACCAGGCGCCGAATCTGTTTCCTTATATCGCCAGGATGACCGAAGGAAAGTATACGCTGAACGGCCGGGAATACCATATGGATATCCACGGTTTTGTGAAGGACAGCGAGCTTGCGGCCGCGGACCGCGGCGCGTCCTGGATCCGGCTGCGGCTTGAGGATAATGAGAAAACCCGCGCCCAGTATCCGTATCATTTTGCGTATGAGATCGAGTACCGTCTGGAGGGGAAATGTCTGGAGGTCGTCTACCGGGTGGCGAACGCGGATGAGAAAACCATGTATTTCGGGATCGGCGGCCATCCGGGCTTCAACGTACCGTTGGAGGACGGACTGCGCTTTGAGGATTATGAACTGCGGTTTGCGGGCAAAGCCGGGGCCTCCTCGGAAGGGGAGACGCGCCGCGTCGGCTTCTCGCCGGCCTGCTTTGTGACCGGTACGGTGCCGTATGCGCTGGGGGCGGACGGCGTGCTGCCGCTGCGCCATGAGATGTTTGACGACGACGCCATCGTCCTGTCGGGAGTGCCCGGACAGGTGTGCCTGCAGGCGGAGAACGGACGGAAGGCGGTTCGCGTCTCCTATCCGCAGATGACGTATCTTGGAATCTGGCATAAACCGCATTCGGACGCGCCGTACGTCTGCATTGAACCGTGGTCGTCGCTGCCGTCCAGGGACGGAATCGTCGAGGAGCTGTCCGCCCAGCCGGGGCTGATTGCGCTTCCGGCCGGGGAGACCTACGAGAACAGATGGGAGATCGAGATACGATGAAGATCAGGAGAGAGGAAATTAGGTGACGACATGCTGAGACTGGAAAATATATCGTTTCAGGCTGACGGTAAGGATATTTTAAAGCAGATTGATCTGACGGTCGACGACCGCTTTGTGGCGATCACCGGCCCCAACGGGAGCGGAAAGTCCACGCTTCTTAAGATTATCATGGGGCTGCTTACGCCTACGTCCGGCCGGATTTATCTGGACGGGGAGGATATCACGGAGCTTTCCGTGACGGAGCGCGCCAACCGCGGGATCAGCTTCGCGTTCCAGCAGCCGGTCCGTTTTAAGGGGCTTCGGGTCCGGGATCTTCTGGAGCTTGCGGGCGGCCGTGACAAGAAGGGCGGGGAACGCTTCGCCCACGCCTGCGAGGTCTTAAGCGAAGTGGGGCTCTGCGCCAAGGATTACATCGACCGGGAGCTGGACGATACGCTGTCGGGCGGCGAGATGAAGCGGATTGAAATTGCGATGGCGGCGGCACGCGGGACGAAGATGACGCTCTTTGACGAGCCGGAGGCCGGGATCGATCTCTGGAGCTTCCAGAGCCTGATCGCGGTCTTTGAAAAGCTCTACCAGGAGACGTCCGGTACGATCATGATTATCAGCCATCAGGAGCGGATCTTAAACATTGCGGATAAGATCATTTATCTCAAGGACGGCGAAGTCCTGGAATACGATGAGGGCGTTCGCGTGATGGAGCACCTCTCCTCGGATATCCGTCCGGCCGCCTGTTCGGTCCTTCTGAACGGCCGTCAGAACACATACGCGGGGAAGAGGTGAGAGGGATGGATGAGATTCAGAAGAGTTTATTGAAAGAGGTGGCGGCGCTTGACGCGCTGCCTGTGGGCGCCTACAATATCCGCAGCAACGGCAAAAGCGCCGCGAGAAACACGACGGCCTCCATCGACATTGTCACGAAATCGGATAAGCAGGGGATCGATATCATCATAAAGCCCGGCACGAAGAACCAGAGCGTGCACATCCCTGTGATCATCAGCCAGAGCGGCCTAAAGGAGCTGGTTTACAACGATTTCTTTGTAGGCGAGGACTGTGACGTGACGATCATCGCGGGCTGCGGCATCTCCAACTGCGGCGGCGAGGATTCCCGGCATGACGGCGTTCACAGTTTTCATGTCGGCAAAGGCAGTAAAGTGAAGTATGTGGAGAAGCATTACGGCGAAGGAACCGGCAGAGGCAAGCGCCTCATGAATCCGACGACGGTGATCGAGCTGGCGGAGGATTCCGTGATGGAGCTTGAGACGTCCCAGATCGGCGGAATCAACGACACGCTGCGCGTAACCAACGCGAAGCTGGCCGCAGGCGCATCCATTCTCATCCACGACAAGATCCTGACAGAGGGCGATCAAAAGGCTCGGGCGGAGCTTTTTGTGGAGATGAACGGGGACGGCTCGTCCTGCGACATGATCAGCCGGGGCGTCGCGAAGGGGCAAAGCTGCCAGGAGGTCGTCATACGGATCGACGGCAACGCGGCCTGCAATGGCCATGCGGAGTGCGACTCCATTATCATGGACAAGGGCGTAATCCTGGCCACGCCGCAGCTTAAGGCGACGAACGTGGACGCCGCGCTGATCCACGAGGCGGCCATCGGCAAGATCGCGGGGGAGCAGCTGATGAAGCTGATGACCATGGGACTTTCGGAGAAGGAAGCGGAGGAAATGATCATCCGCGGTTTCCTGCAGTGAGCGGCGGCGCATGTCTTTGGCATGCGCCGTTTGAATACCTGCGCGAAAATAGTATAAGCTGCGCCGGAAGGTGTAAAAGCACTTGCGCGGCCGCCCGGGCATAAACTACAATAAGTTATGCTTTCGGGTGGCTTTTTCGATTGAAGACCTATAAGAAACCATTGTCTGCCCGTGAGGAGCGGGAATGCCTTCTGCGCCTGGAGGAGGGCGATCAGGAGGCCAGGGATCAGCTGATAGAACATAATATGCGTCTGGTGGCGCATGTGGTAAAGAAATATCAGGGCTGCGGCTATGATACGGAGGATTTGCTGTCGGTGGGGACGATCGGACTGATCAAGGCGGTCAATACCTTCAAGGCGGACCGCGGAAGGCTGGCGACCTACGCGGCCAAATGCGCGGAGAACGAGATTCTCATGCTGATGCGCAGCAGCCGGAAATATTCGCGGGAGGTGTCGCTCTATGATCCCATCGGCGTGGATAAGGACGGCGAGACCGTGAGCCTGGTGGATGTGATCGAGACGGACAGCCGGGATACGCTGGAGGACATGATCTTAAAGCAGGACGTAAAAGAGCTCTACGAAGCTTACGCCCACTGCTTAAAGCCGAATGAGCAGCTGGTGCTGCGGCTTCGCTACGGTCTTTTCGGGGGGAGGGAGTATACCCAGCGCGAGATCGCCCAGCGGATGGGGATTTCCCGGTCCTATGTGAGCCGGATTGAGAAGAAGGCCATCGAAAAGATACGTCAGGAGTTTGAGAAGTGACGCTTGTATTTTTATTGTCATGCCGCTATAATAGAGACAGGAAGTAGGTTGCATAAACTGCCGCAAGGCGGAGAATACAGTATGACAGGAGGTAGGGACATGGCAATTCTGGTAACAGGCGGCGCCGGCTATATCGGCAGCCATACCTGCATCGAGCTTCTGAATGCGGGGTATGAAGTAGTGGTTCTGGATAATCTGTGCAATTCCTGCAGGGAATCGCTTAACCGGGTGGAGGAAATCACCGGCAAAAAGGTTATTTTCTATGAGGCGGATCTTCTGGATCAGGCGGCGGTGAGGAACGTATTTGACAATGAAAAGATTGAGGCGGTGATTCATTTCGCGGGCCTGAAGGCGGTGGGGGAGTCCGTGTTTAAGCCTCTTGAGTATTATCACAATAATATCACGGGCACGCTGATCCTGTGCGACGAGATGCGCAGGCACGGCGTGAAGAGCATTGTGTTCAGCTCGTCCGCCACCGTATACGGCGACCCGGCCTTCGTGCCCATCACGGAGGAGTGTCCCAAGGGAACCATCACGAATCCTTACGGCCGCACCAAGGGAATGCTCGAGCAGATTCTGACGGATCTGCACACGGCGGACCCGGAGTGGAAGGTGATGCTTCTGCGGTATTTCAATCCCATCGGCGCCCACGAGTCCGGACGGATCGGGGAGAATCCGAGGGGAATTCCGAACAATCTCTTGCCTTACATCACGCAGGTGGCGGTGGGCAGGCTTGTATGTCTCGGCGTCTTCGGCAACGACTACGACACGCCGGACGGCACCTGCATCCGCGACTATATCCATGTGGTGGATCTGGCGGACGGCCATGTGAAGGCCCTGCAGAAGATGGATAAGGAGAACGGCGGCGTCTGGATTTACAATCTGGGCACCGGCACCGGCTACAGCGTCCTGGATGTGATCAACGCCTTTGAGGAGGCCAACGATTTAAAGATCAATTACGTGTTCAAGGCCAGACGGCCCGGCGATGTGCCCGCCTGCTACGCGGATCCTTCGAAAGCGCAGCGGGAGCTGGGATGGAAGGCCCAGAGAGGGATCCTGGAAATGTGCCGCGACGCCTGGAACTGGCAAAAAAACAATCCGGAAGGATATGCCGAATAACAATGAGCAGTGCGAAAACGAAAACCCGGCAGGTTTTGAACTGACGAACTGCGTTCCCACAAAAAAAGAACAAATGTTCGAAAATCCTCTTGCATTTTCCTGCCCTCCGTGGTAAACTATGTACAGAACATATGTTTGCCATGGAGGCTGTTTTTATGTTACTGCAGCAGAGCATGGATCTGAAGGAAAAGCTGGCTATCCTCGCGGACGCCGCGAAGTATGACGTGGCCTGTACCTCCAGCGGCGTGGAGCGCAGAGGCCGGCCGGGACAGCTGGGCAACGCCGTTTACGCGGGCCTGTGCCACAGCTTCGCGGCGGACGGGAGATGCATTTCCCTTCTGAAGATCCTTTTTACGAATCAGTGTGTTTATGACTGCCGGTACTGTATCAACCGCCGTTCCAACGACGTGCCGCGCGCGGCTTTTACGCCGGACGAGGTATGCCGTCTGACGATGGAGTTCTACCGGCGCAATTATATCGAGGGCCTTTTTCTGAGCTCCGGCGTGCTCAAGAGCCCGGATTACACGATGGATCTTCTGTACCAGACGCTCTGGAAGCTGCGGTATGAGCACGGGTTTAACGGTTATATCCATGTCAAAGCGATTCCCGGCGCGGATCCGGTCCTGATCGGACAGACGGGGCTTTTGGCGGACCGCATGAGCGTGAATCTGGAGCTTCCCACGGCGGACGGGCTCAGGACGCTGGCCCCGTCCAAGGACAGGAGCCGGATTCTGAAGCCGATGCGGCAGATCCAGTTGGGCATCGCGGCGCAGAAGCAGGGGATCGTGCCGGCCGGGAGGATGCGGCCCGGAATGGCGTACCCGTGGGTCAGGCAGTTTGTGCCGGCCGGTCAGAGCACCCAGATGATCGTGGGGGCCACGCAGGAGAGCGATTACCAGCTTCTTGCGGTTGCGGAGGCCCTTTACCGGAACTACGATCTGAAACGGGTGTTTTACTCCGCGTTTGTGCGGGTGAACGACGACAGTCTCCTTCCGGCGCTTCCGGGCGGACCGCCGCTTCTGAGGGAGCACAGGCTCTACCAGGCGGACTGGCTGATGCGCTTCTACGGATTTCAGGCCGGTGAGCTTCTTTCCGAGGAAAGGCCGAATTTCAATGTGTTTCTTGATCCCAAATGCGACTGGGCGCTGCGGCATCTGGAGCAGTTTCCGGTGGAGGCGATGACGGCGGATTACGGGACGCTTCTTCGCGTGCCGGGGATCGGCGTCCGCTCGGCGAAGCGTATCGTGGCGGCGCGGCGCGGGGGCCGGCTTGATTTCCCGGATCTGAAGAAGATGGGCGTGGCGCTCAAGCGGGCGGTCTATTTTCTCACCTGCGGCGGGCGGATGTACGGGCCTGTCCGGATGGACAGGGACTTCATCACGGCCAGTCTCCTGGGAGACGAGAGGAGACGTGCCTGGGATATCGGCCAGAAGGACAGCTACCGGCAGATGTCCATGTTTGACGATGGATTTCTGAATCCCGCGCCGACGGCGGACGACCGAAGCGCCGCGGTGCTGGGACAGATGTGAGGAGGGGACGTATGACGATTTTTGTCTGTCCGGATTCCTTTGAGGGGATCCTGTGCGGCGTTTATGATGCCTGGATGAGCCGCCTGGGCCACGCGAACGTGGCGCTGGAGCTGGCGGACACGGGGAATCTGCGCCTGTTTGCCGAGTACCGGCAGGTGGAGGAGACGGCGGAAAAGGCGGAGAAGGTGATGAAGGTAGTCCGCAGAAAGGCAGGACAGGAGGTCTGCGAGAGGATTTTCCGCGCATCCCTAAGCTGTGAGGAGCAGAAGGCGGACCGGATTTACCGGTTTCTGATCTATGCGCTCCATGTGGGCCCGGGGATTGTGAATATGCTGCAGATTCCGGCGGTCTACGAGCTGTTTCGGATGAACCGGTTCGTCGAGAATGAGTCCCGGAGCCTGATCGAGTTTATACGGTTTTCCCAGACGGAGGGAGGAATCCTTTTTGGGACGGTAGGGCCGAAGAACGACGTGATTACCCTGATGGCGCCCCATTTCGCGGATCGGCTGAACGCGGAGAACTGGATTATCTATGACGAGAACCGGCGCAGGGCGGCCGTCCACCGCGCACTGGAGGGCTGGGTGGCGATCCAGCTGCCGGACGACAGCTTCCGCAAGAGACTCCTTGCCTCCAGCGATCAGGCGGAGTTTGAGAGTTTGTGGAAGACGTTCCATGAGCGCATTGCCATCGCCGAGAGGAGGAATCCGCTGTGCCAGAGAAACCATCTTCCGCTGCGTTTCCGTCCCTATATGACGGAGTTTCAGAGGGCTGAGAAAAAGTGTGCAAATAATCTTGCCCGGTCTGATTGAATGTGCTATACTGATAATGATTATCTGCGGGCTTTTTACGGAGGCAGAAATGACGGAAAGGGAGAGAGTCATCAGGTATGGCAGATAAACGCAAACAGAGAATACTGATCGCGGATGATTCCGAGATGAACCGATCGATTCTTGCCGATATGCTGGGGGACGACTATGATATCATAGAGGCGGAGAACGGCAAGGAGGCGGTGGCGATTCTGCGGAAGCAGGCGGCGCAGATCGATCTGGTGCTTCTTGACATCGTGATGCCGGAGATGGACGGATTCGGCGTCCTGAAAATGATGAACGATTTCCGGTGGATTGAGGAGACGCCGGTTATTATGATTTCGGCGGAGAGCGCGCCGGCGAGGGTGCAGCAGGCTTACGAGCTTGGCATTACGGATTTTATCAGCCGTCCTTTCGACGCGATTGTCGTACATCACCGCGTTGTGAATACGCTTCTGCTGTATACAAAGCAGAAGAAGCTGATGAATATGGTGACCGATCAGGTCATCGAGAAGGAGAAGCAGAGCGCTCTGATGATTGATATCCTGAGCCATATCGTAGAGTTCAGGAACGGGGAGAGCGGCCAGCACGTGCTCCATATCCGAACGCTGACCGAGCTGTTTCTGAAACACCTGAATCAGATGTCGGAGAGATACTATTTCTCCAAATCGGATATCTCCCTGATCAGTACGGCGGCCGCGATCCACGACGTGGGCAAGATCGCGATTCCCAGCGAGATTCTGAATAAGCCGGGAAGGCTGACGGACGAGGAATTTGCAATCATGAAGACCCACTCTGAGGTGGGAGCCGCTATGCTGGAGGCGCTGCCGGTGCATCAGAACGAACCTCTGGTGAAACGGGCTTATGAAATCTGCAGGTGGCATCATGAGCGTTATGACGGACGCGGATATCCGGACGGGCTGAAGGGGGATGAGATCCCGATTTCCGCCCAGATCGTGGCGCTGGCGGATGTCTATGATGCGCTGACCAGCGAGCGTGTCTATAAGAAGGCCATTCCCCATAAGAAGGCGGTCGAGATGATTCTGGACGGCCAGTGCGGGAAATTCAATCCGCTTCTCATGGACTGTCTGCGGGATATGGAGGATATGATTCCGGGCGCGATGAGCAGCAGCGAGGCAAAAGACTGGAGCGATGAGAACGTGCTGCGGAATCTGATGGAGGATCTCATGCAGCGGGAGGAGATCTCCGTATCCGGCCGCACGCTGCAGATTCTGGAGCATGAGCGCATGAAGTATCAGTTCTTTGCGGATATGTCCCAGGAGATTCAGTTCGAGTATACGGCGTCGCCGTCGTCTGTCTCGATCTCCGAGTGGGGGGCGAAGCATCTTGGGCTGGACGAGATCATACGGGATCCGCGCCATGACGCGAAGGTGATTGCCACGATGAACCCGGAGAGCATCGACAGGCTGGCAGAGCTTCTGGCTCACACCACTCCGCAGAGTCCGATCGTGAATTTTGACTGTTGTGTACGGATGGGTGGTGTTGAGCGGTGGATGAAGATCATTGCCAGGGCGACCTGGTCGCAGGATGAGCCGCCAGTATACAAGGGGGCGATCGGCAAGGCGATCGACATCCATGAAACGCGTGTGAAGATGGCGGCCCTGGAAGAGATGGCGGCCCACGACACGATGACGGGGCTTTACAATCACAAGTTTGCCAGGATCCGGATCCAGGATATGATGACAAGGAAACCGGGCAGTAACTTCGCCCTCGGGATTTTTGACGTAGATCATTTTAAACAGGCGAACGATACCTACGGACATATGTTTGGCGATCAGGTGCTGATTCATGTGGCGAAGACGCTGAAACGCAATATGCGTGAGGGAACCGTATCGGCCCGTGTGGGCGGCGACGAATTCCTGCTGTTCTTCGAATACAGGGAGCATGTGGATCTGGCCATCAACCGTATTTTCAATTCTCTGATCGGAACCTATGAGGCTTTTCCAATCTCGGTCAGTATGGGAGTGGCGAAGACGGATATGTTGGGAACCGACTATGATACGCTGTTTCATGCGGCGGATCAGGCTCTTTACGCGGCCAAGCGTGCCGGCAGAGGGCAGTTCCGCTTTTATGACGGCGACAGCTGCGGAACGCTATCTCTGATTTCGCCGATCGACGGCGATGAGAGGGAACAGCCGCAGAGGCCGGAAGATGATAGAACAGATGGCGGGAAAGAAAAGGAAACCTGAGGGAAAGGAGAAATCGATCATGACATTACAGGAATGCTATGCTGCGCTGGAAGGCGACTATGAGAGCGTAATGGGACGACTGCGCACGGAACGGCTGGTACAGAAGTTCGTCCTGAAGTTTCTGGATGACGGAAGCTACGCGCTGCTTACGACATCCATGGAATCCGGAGCATATGACGAGGCCTTCCGGGCGGCCCATACGATCAAGGGCGTCGGACAGAATCTGAGCTTTAACAAGCTCTACGAGTCGAGTCATCTGTTGACGGAGGCGCTCCGCGCCAAGAACATCGAGGAGGCTATGCCGCTCTATGAGCAGGTAAAGGCCGATTATGCGCAGACGGTGGCGGCGATCCGCCAGTATCAGGCTTCGCTGTGAGCGGAACCGCGGAGGTAACAGGATGAATCGGGAACAGATGACCATTGCGAATCTGTATGATACGACGAAGACCGCGGCAGAACCGTTTCTGGCGGAGTACACGTATCCATGGGAGGTTCTGCCTCACATCGGTGAGATAATCCGAAAGATCGGAGAGACTCTTTCGGCGGAGGAGTATGACCATCCGCAGGAGGATGTTTGGATTCATAAGACGGTTCGTGTTGCGGCGACAGCCACGATCACCGGGCCTGCCATTTTCGGCAAGGGCACGGAGATCCGCCCGGGCGCTTTTGTCCGGGGGAATGCCCTGGTAGGAGAGAACGCCGTGGTCGGCAATTCCACGGAACTTAAGAATGTGATCCTGTTCGACGGCGTACAGGTGCCCCATTATAACTATGTGGGCGATTCCGTTCTGGGCTACAAGGCGCATATGGGGGCCGCCTCCCTGACTTCGAATGTGAAATCGGATAAGAAGCTGGTGAAGATCCATGCGTCGGACGGAGAGATCGAGACCGGGTTTAAGAAAGTCGGCGCCATGCTTGGAGATTATGTGGAGGTCGGGTGCGGCAGCGTGCTGAATCCCGGCACCGTGATCGGGCGCAACTCCAATATTTATCCACTCTCCAGCGTGCGCGGCGGTGTGGAGCCGGACTCCATCTACAAGAGGGACGGCGTGATTGTGAGGAAGGAAGACCGGTAGAGCGGAAGACCAGTAGAATACAAGAAGAGCGTCACGGGCGCTTTGTTTGCATAGAAATATGAGCGAAGCGTGCTCGCGTGGAAACGGATGACAGGGGCTGCCGGATAACTCTGACAGCCCCTGTTGATTATTTTGTGCCGAAGATCCGGTCGCCGGCGTCGCCGAGACCGGGGCAGATGTAAGCGGCATCGTTCAGGCAGCGGTCCAGATGTCCCACATAAATCTGGATATCCGGGTGCGCCTTATGGAGTCTCTCAAGACCCTCCGGCGCCGCGATGATACACATGAATTTGATATGTTTTCCGCCGTGCTTCTTGATGAAATCGATAGCGGCTACGGCAGAACCGCCCGTGGCCAGCATCGGGTCGGTGACGACAATGGTGCGCAGCTCAATGGGGCTCGGAAGCTTACAGAAGTATTCATGCGGTTCGTGCGTCACCTCATCCCGGTAGAGCCCGATATGTCCTACTTTGGCGGAAGGAACCAGGGACAGGATTCCGTTTACCATGCCAAGCCCAGCCCGCAGGATGGGAACGACCGCCAGTTTCTTGCCGGCCAGCATAGGGGTCATACATGCCTCAATGGGAGTCTCGACTTCTACATCCTCGAGAGGAAGATCGCGCAGCGCCTCGTAGCCCATCAGCATGGCGATCTCTTCGATGAGAGCTCGGAATTCATTCGTTCCGGTGTTTTTATCGCGCAGCATGGAGATCTTGTGCTGGATCAGCGGGTGGTCGAGAATGATTATGTTTTCCATAAAGTGCCTCCTTTTGGTGAGCGGTTCCGCCTTTTCTGAATTTGTTGTTTTTATTCTACCAGACTGTAGACAGAATTTCAAGAATTCTTCCTCGAAAACTACTTGCCAAAGCAAAAAAGATGTGTTAAACTTAATTCGCTTTGAAGTGTATAGGCCGGTTTGTCGGAACGGCACTTGTAAATGTACTGCTTTTACAATCAAATAGGTGCATTTGATTTTAATATCCCTCCCGTACATCCCTCCGATTTCAGGGTTTTGCGGGACTTATGGGAGTTAAAATATAAAATGCCGGTATGGCGGAATTGGCAGACGCACGTGACTCAAAATCTTGTTCGCCTAACCGCCAGCGTAAAGGCAGAAGGCTTGAAAATGTGGTACTTTTACAATCAAATAGGTGCATTTGATTTTAATATCCCTCCCGTACATCCCTCCGATTTCAGGGTTTTGCGGGACTTATGGGAGTTAAAATATAAAATGCCGGTGTGGCGGAATTGGCAGACGCACCGCACTCAAAATGCGGCGGATCACTCCGTGCCGGTTCGAGTCCGGCCACCGGCACCAGAAATCCCAGCCCCGAAGTGTATTGCTTCGGGGCTTTCTTAATGCCCCACAGCCACCGCATTGGATGATGCCGGGTAAAATGCCAGGATCGCGTTGGCTGAAGAAACCTTGCTGCTGTAATCCAGGTGCGTGTAAATATTGGAGGTTGTGCTTATGTCGCTATGGCCGAGCCATTCCTGAATCTCCTTCAAACTGACGCCGTTCGCGTAAAGCAGGCTTGCACAGCTATGACGGAGATCGTGAAAGCGTATCTTTTTCAGACCATTGTTCTTCAATACGATTTCAAAGTGCTGTGTCAGGAAGTTCGGTTTGACAAGCTCCCCAATGGAATTTACATAGATGTAATCCAGATAGTCTTTGCAGTAGGCGGCCCCGCATACCTTTTGGTTGATCTGTTGCTCAGCCTTCAAGCGATGGAGCAGAGCTTCAAACGGTGCTACCAGAGGTAAGGTACGGCAGCTCGATTTCGTTTTGGTTCTGTCCTTCTGGATGGTGAGGCTTTTACCGTCGATATTTACCTGGGTAACGGTATGTCTGATGCTGATAGTCTTTTTCTCAAAGTCAATCGCATCCCATTTCAGGCCGACAACTTCACTTCGCCGCAGACCGTAAAATGCAGCCAGTATAACGCCAAGTTCTATCGGATCACCTTCTACTGTTTTGAACAGGGTATCTAATTCCTGCTGGTCGTAGATGGTAGCAACGTATTTGGCCTTTCTCGGTCTTTCAATTCGATCTGCGGGGTTGGACTTAATCAATCCGATCTGAAAAGCATACTGGAGGCATTTACGGATATTTGCATGTCGGTGAATTACCGTATTAGCTGTTTTTCCTGCATTCAGTTCAAATTGATAATAGTCTTGAATGTGTTTTGGATGTCTTTCCAGGTCTTGCAGAGTGAAATTCTTGTCCTTGAAATAGGGAATGATACTTCCCTTTATCGTATTTGCGTAAGCTGAGTAAGTAGTCATCTCAACGCTGTTCCGCATCATCTCCAGCCATTCCAAAATAAAGTCTGTGAAAAGGATCGGGGCTTCATCCGCACAAGGGTTCATGGGTTCTGCCAGATTACTCTGGAGCCAGTCCAGTTGGACGGCATAATCCAGGGCCGCTTTTATTGCGTCATGGTATTCGAGCAAATCCTGTGCTGTCGCCTCATTTTCCTGCCGTTCATAGCGGTAATAGTTTTCCAGCTCTCTGGCCGTCAATTTCAGCAGGCTGACAGGGTGTTTCTCAAAATACGGAACAATGCTGCTCTTGATTGCGTAAGCGTAATTGGCATAAAGACGAGGAGCCAGTTTATTGGCTTCATCTCTTAACCATTTCACCAGAAAATCAGGAAACAGAATGTCCGTGTCCTCCATGATATTATCCGGGTTAAATTCGCTTCGGGTTTTCAGCAATAGCTTTTCAGCCCGCTTTTTGTTTCCCTTAACGGGAAGTCCTGTGCTGATGGATTTCCCTTTTCTTTTCCCATCGTTTCCTTTCCAGCTCAGTATCATCTGGTAGTATCCGTTTTGTTCTCTCAGGTGTCCTGCTACCATAATTGTCCTCCTTTTCTTTGCAGCAGCTATATTCACCTGTCGTTGACACCATAATGGTATCATTTCGCCAGGGATAAGGCAATCTTGCAAATCAAGTTCGTCCGACAACATTAAGGTAGCGGAATATGTGCAGCTTTGGAATTTTATATGTTCGCCCGACCTTCAAATGCTCAATACGGTTTTCCCTGAGCAGACGGTAGGCGGATTTTTCACTGATACCAAGCATTTCACTCATTTGTGAAACACTTACAACGTCTGGATAGTCCTTAAACACAACGCTGTAAGCCTCTTTTTGAGACAATGGCATAAGTCATACACCTCCCCCCAAGGCGATGCCATTAAAAGAGGACAGCCATACCAGTCAGATCAGGCCCGCATAACATAGCGGAATGGTTTTGGCATGGCTGTCCTGTGGTTTTGTT